>NZ_JAVRBM010000150.1:0-9832 GCF_034531255.1 Nostoc sp. ChiQUE01b
ACTCAGCACTCAGCACTCAGCACTCAGCACTCAGCACTCAGCACTCAGCACTCAGAACTCAGCACTCAGCACTCAGCACTCAGCACTCAGAACTCAGCACTCTTAACTAATTGCACCCCTTGCTGTCAAACGATAAACAAACGCTTTCACAGCAAACGCTGGCAAAGCCAACATCCGCCGCCAGCGCCAAGGTTCTTGATAAAGGCGATACAACCATTCCAAATTATTATTTCCTAACCAGGCGGGAGCGCGAGTTTTAGTTCCCGACCAAATATCAAAACTGCCACCAACGCCAATCCAAATTGCTTGGGGACACAAATGGCGGTTTTCGGCAATCCATAACTCTTGACGCGGCACCCCCAAACCAACAAAAATCACTTGTGGTTGTAATTGAGCTAGAGTTTGTCGCAATAGTGCTTCTTCTTGTGGAGAATGGTAGCCTGAATGAGTGCCGACTATATTCAAATCTGGAATTTGCTGCTGCCAAAAATCTGCCGCATTTGCCGCTACTCCAGGCGCTCCTCCATAGAAAAATATTTTTGTCCCTGTCTTCTGTTGCCCAAGGGCTTGCAAAAGTTTTTCTGCTAATTCAATCCCTGGAAAACGCTGCACTTTTTGCCATAGCAGCCATCGTAAATACAGAACAACCCCGGCTCCATCTGGAATCACGAGTTCAGCATTTTTAATCACCTGAGCTAATAATTGATTTCGCTCTGCCTGCATAGTCATTTCTGCATTGAGCGTTACGACATGAGTTCCTCTGCCTGTATGCAGGCATTCTAACAACCAGCCTGGATAGTCAGCCATCACATGAACTGGTATTCCCAACACTGAAAATGCTTGATTGCCGTTAGACATAGCCTATTCTTAAGTAATACTCACACCAGATTTTGCATAAATGTTAAGTTTATCAAATTTTTTTATATATATTAGAACTTAAGCAAAAGAGATTCCCCTTTGCCCTGCAACAAGAGAAAGCATAATTAAACTAAATAGACATAAGAGTGAACAAGAATGGATATACGTAGTACTGCTACGTATATATAAGGGTTTTAAATAACACATAATTATTTTCACTCCTCTGTCTATTAATCTTGGGCGCTTGTACTGGGACTGAACCACTCCAACTTTTATTATTAAAGTGTAATATTCACTCAGTATAAAACGCTCAACTCGCAACTCTGGTTCCGGGAATAGAAGCCCCGACTATACTGCTTGCAGTTAGTGTGGGAGTATGTCACGAAACTCGACTTTATGGTTATAGTGTAACGGGCTGAAGTTGGCTATGAGTAAAATTCGTATCGCTCTGATTGAAGATCATGACCTAACTCGTGTGGGTATTCGTACAGCACTACAGCAAAAGAATGAAATTGAAGTTGTAGGTGAAGCTGCTAATGCTGCTGAGGGTCTAAAAATGTTAAAAATGCTACAATCAGATATTGCCATTGTAGATATTGGTTTACCAGATAAGGATGGCATTGAGTTAACACGGGAGGTAAAATCTACTACTAATGAACACCAGCTACTTACCAAGGTATTAATTTTGACGTTGCGGGATAACAAAGAAGCAGTGTTGGCAGCTTTTGCCGCTGGTGCAGACTCTTACTGTATGAAAGATATCAAATTCGATAATTTGCTGGAAGCAGTGCGAGTAACTTACAATGGCAACGCCTGGATCGATCCGGCGATCGCTCGGATTGTATTGCAACAAGCGCAACAAAATCCTCAAAAGTTGGAATCGGCTTTGGTCGATTCTAAGACTATTGCTCCTGACCCAGATTCTTTTGAGAATCTGGAAGGAATTCAACCTTACACCCTGACAGAAAGGGAATTGGAAGTGTTACAGTTGATTGTCGAAGGTTGTAGTAATGCAGTAATTGCGGAAAGACTTTACATCACAGTTGGCACTGTTAAAACTCACGTTCGCAATATTTTGAATAAGCTATGTGCCGATGACCGTACCCAAGCAGCAGTCCGCGCCTTGCGTTCTGGGTTAGTTGGATAAATTTAATTTTGGTGTGGATCAATTGAGGATAATCAAGGGAAACTCACAACTTGGAAAAGTTATATTTTCAAAGTGAATGGCTTCTCTGATTTTCTTTTATTTATTAGGTGGGATAAACATCATACTATCTCGCCATTCAAATATATGAAAACAAAAGTCAAATATGGCTGAGATTGGGACGGACAAACTTAAGCTCATGGTGGTAGATGATGAGCCAGATAACCTAGATTTACTCTACCGCACTTTTAGGCGAGATTTTCAAGTATATAAAGCCAATCATGCCTTTGGTGCTCTGGAAATCTTGGATCAATTTGGCGAAATGGCGGTAATTATTTCTGACCAAAGAATGCCAGAAATGAATGGGACTGAATTTTTTAGTCGCACTGTAGAGCGCTTTCCTGACACGATTCGGATTTTGTTAACTGGTTTTACTGATGTCGAAGATTTGGTGGATGCGATTAACTCCGGTCAGGTATTCAAGTACATTACCAAACCCTGGAATCCAGAACGGCTCAGAGGCTTAGTTGAGCAAGCCACTGATATATATCGCCTAGTTAAGAAGCGCACCCAAGAGTTGCGTCGGGCCCTACGGCGAGAATCTTTATTTAATGCGGTAACAACAGCAATTCGGGAATCTTTAGACTACGATAGTATGCTGCAAAAGATTGTCGCAACTATTGGAGAAACATTTGAAGCTACCAGTTGCTTGCTCAAACCAGTAGAGGGCGATCGCCTCACACAAGACGAGTTTTTCTACCGCGATCCGAAATCTGATGTATTAGATTGCTTCTTTGACTCCAGTGTTTTAATAGAAAAGGTGCTGGAAACCCGTCATTATCAACTTGCTCAAGATATATATAACGGTAATCCTAGTCACCACCTAGTTGTGCCACTTAGCTACCATCAGCATCTGTTGGCTGTGCTGACCCTCCACCAATGGGGACGCGATCGCCCTTGGGAAGACGAAGACATCCAACTAATTGCAGGTGTTGCCGAACAAGCAGCCTTAGCCCTCTCCCAAGCAAAACTCTACCAACGCCTCCAAGAAAAGCAACAGCAGATTCACACTGAGTTAGAGGTGGCTCGCCAAATTCAATACAACCTGCTACGCCAAAGTTTACCTGACATTAAAGGTGTGAAGGTACAAGCTTGCTGCTATCCGGCGCGCGAAGTCGGAGGCGATTTTTTTGAAGTTTTTGTCCATCCTAAAGGCGACTTGTGGTTGGCAGTGGGTGACGTTTCTGGCAAGGGTGTCCCAGCAGCTTTATTCATGGCTAGTATTATTTCAGTTTTGCGCCGAGAATTATCTCAAGAAACACCAGCAGAGCCGAATGTGGTCATGCAGAACCTCAACCACGCTCTCAGTGAAGATTTAATTAGCAACAATTATTTTGTCACTCTTGTGTTAGCTTGTTATACCCCTAGTACTAAGGAACTAGTCTACACTAATGCCGGTCATATTTATCCAATATTATGGTCGCGTTGCTCGACTTTAGCCGAAAATCCTAATTACCTGAAAATTCGCAGCGTTCCTTTGGGGATTTTGCCTAAGTGGCAGGCACAGTCTGGTCGCTTGGTTCTCGCTGCTGGAGACACATTGCTACTAGCCAGCGATGGAATCACAGAAGCAATGGTATCAAATAATCCTGATTCAACAGTAAAAACTGAGATTGGGGTTGAGTCAGTGAACCGTTCGATGCTGAATCAAGATGGTCTTTGGCAACTCTTACAACAAGAGCAACAACCACTTTCTCTTAACCATTTACTAGCTCGCATCCAGGCAGATAATCACGTTCAAGAAGACGATCAAACTATACTTTCACTGGAGATTTTGTAACTCATGAAAAGTGAGCTTCATGTACCAAGCGACTTGAATTTTCTGAATATTGTTGAAAACTGGTTGTTGGGATGTTTGAAAATTCAGCTAGGGGAATCTGTGGATTGGTCGCGGCAATCAAGTCGTTTGAGACTGGCTTTAGTGGAAGCCTACTCTAATGCAGTCCGTCATGCCCACAAAGACCAACCAAATTTACCCATCTTACTACGTTTAGAAGTGAAAGACCGGGATTTTGCCCTAGAAATTTGGGACTACGGCGAAGGCTTTGATATGTCTAACTACTACGCTCCAAATCCGATGGAAAAGCAAGAAGGTGGTTATGGTTGGCTGATTATGAATCGTCTTATGGATAAAGTAGATTACAAGTTGCAGGTTAATGGTGCCAACTGTCTGAAGTTAGAAGCTACTTTACCCGAATTAGTCCAATAGACAAAAGTTACTATTTTTCAAGTCATGCTATTTATGAGGAAGAATTCAGAATTCAGAATATGAGGCAGGAAGCAGATCGCGCAGCGTGTCGTAGACAAGGCGAAGGGAAAAGGTTTTAGCCTCATTTATCTTTCTTAACATAGTTGTGTTTTTTTCTACCGACTTACTTATTTACTTTTCACGACGTAAAGAAAGTAACTCTTTAGGGGAAGCTAAAAGTTTGATTCTAGTATAAGAAATTTGCCGTTGTTGGTTGAGGATAAATAGCCACAAGACATTGACACTACACCACGAAGTTTGTGCTTTGCCTGTTACCTGGACTTGGATATCTCCATTTTCTAAAGTTTCGGCTATTCCTGTGTTCGGGTAAGCTTTGATGTTTTGACCTTCTTGTTTTAAGTAGGCTGCGATTGCATCTGGCCCCACAATATCAGATTCAAATGGCGGACGCATCACACCATCTATCGCAAATAAGGCAGCAGTTGCCTCAAATTCTCCTGCATTTAAGGTTTCAAAATAACGCAGTACGCTTGGTTCTGTAATTCCCTCAATCTGGAATTCTTCTTTAAACTGCGCTGGCGATATAAATTCAGCAGAGGTCATAAAATTACCTGTATATGCTATCTGAATATTAATTTCAATACAAAAATAGTTAAAATAAAAGCTGCTGTTGAGATAGATTGCTACATATTAATAAATCTTCCTGACGATAGAAGTCTTGAGATAGTACGTAACTTAAGACGGGCTATATAGCAATCCGATTTGATTTCTGAATTACTCGTAGAGACCAGGGACTGGGGACTGGGAAGAAGGAATAAAGGTGTACTGAGTTTTTTTACGCAATCAAATATGAGTCTTATATGTCAGGTAAGTAACAAATCTTAATTAAAGTTATTGGCTACATAGTGTAAAATTGTAGCGCCTTAATTTGGGCAAAATCCAGATAAAAAAATGAATCAGTATTCTGTAACGAGCAGCAGTCTGGTGAAAGAAAAAGCCAGCGAGCTGGGCTTTCACAAAGTTGGAATTACTGCTTTAGATCGGGTAAATGCCACAGAAGAAGCGCAGAGGTTGCAAGCATGGATTGAACTAGGTTATCACGCTGATATGAAATGGATGGCTAATCCAAAGCGTCAGGATATCCGCTTAGTGATGCCAGAAGTGCGATCGCTAGTGTGTGTAGCGCTGAATTACTACACACCACATCAACGTCCTGAAAGTGAGGAATACGCCAAAATTTCCCGTTATGGCTGGGGAAGAGATTATCACAAGGTAATGCATAAAAAACTTAAGCAGCTATCTATATGGCTAAAATCACTTGATGCAAGCGTATTAGCTCTTTATTATGCAGATACTGGCCCAGTGCAAGATAAAGTGTTGGCTCAACTTGCCGGAATTGGTTGGATTGCCAAGAATGGTAATGTGATTACACCAGAATATGGCTCTTGGGTATTTTTGGGAGAAGTGTTGACCAATTTAGAATTAGAGAGCGATCGCCCACACACAGAACACTGCGGTAGCTGTACTCGTTGTCTTCAGGCTTGTCCCACAGGTGCAATTACTCAGCCTTTTGTTGTCGATGCTAATCGTTGCATTGCTTATCATACAATTGAAAATCGGGACGAGGAATTGCCAGAGGCGATCGCACCTCATTTGCAAGGTTGGGTTGCTGGTTGCGATATTTGCCAAGATGTTTGTCCTTGGAATCAACGTTTTGCCCAAACAACTGATATTGCAGAGTTTCAGCCCTATCCTGGGAATATTGCTCCCCACCTGCTAGAATTAGCCCAAATCTCAGATCGGGAGTGGGATAAACGTTTTCCAGCATCTGCCTTGCGGCGGATTAAGCCAGAAATGTTACGACGCAACGCCCTAGCTAATCTTGACGCATCCAGGCATAAGAATGACCCAGAAAGTGATTATTTTTGATTTTGATGGCACAATCGCTGATACAGTAGATGCCCTTGTAAGTATTGCTAATCGTTTAGCTGGAGACTTTGGTTATAGACAAATAAGCCCAGAACAATTAGCCTTCCTCAAAAACTTAACATCTAGAGAAATCATTAAGTACTCAGGAGTTTCTTTATTTAAGATACCTTTTCTAGTTAAACAAGTTAAAGGGGAATTAAAAAACAAAATCCCAGAATTAAAGCCAATTCCCGGAATTAAGGAAGCATTAGCAGAACTCCAAAATCAAGGATATAAACTGGGTATTATCACTTCTAATTCTAAAGAAAATGTTACACAATTCCTGACAATCAATGATTTAAATCACCTATTCGATTTTATTTACTCAGGAATTACAATTTTTGGCAAAACAACTATCATCAATAATGTCTTGAGGCAAAAGCAGCTCAAACCTCAAGAAGTTATTTATGTTGGAGATGAAACTAGAGATATAGAAGCATCAAAAAAAGCAAATATCCAAGTGATTGCAGTCACTTGGGGTTTTAACTCACCGGAAGTACTAGCCAAGCAAAATCCAGATTATTTAATTCAGCAACCTAGCGAACTACTAGAAGTGATGAATAGTCGTTAGTTAATAAATAGTCAAAAGTCGATTGTGAGAATTTTAATAATTGACAATTGATTAAAATAGTAGATTGGGCAATGTCTACCAATGTCGATAACTTCAATTATCTTATTTTGTGACATTACCCATTTTACAAAATAGTAAGATTTTAGGAAAAATTAATTTTTCCGTTCGCCCTTTTCCAAAGCTTCTTCTACTAAATCATCACTGACATTAGTAGCAGCCTCTGTTTTAGAATTCCCAACTTCTTTTGCTGACTCTATAAAATCATCAGGATTACCGGTTGACTGAGTTTGAGTTGTTGTCTGTTGTGGCTGAGAGGTTTTCTGCTTAGGTGCAGTAGCTGCTTCAGCTGCCGTTGCACCTTTACCTGTGCGATCAACCTCACTAGCGCTGAATTTTTGTGCAGCTGCATAATCAGCATCAAAATCCACCGTTGGTGCTTTTTCTTCACCACTAGCTATGCTATCGGCAGCTAATTGTGCATCCTGGGTGGAAGCTTCATTTAAATTGGGCTTCACTTCTTCATCAGGCATAATTAAAACCTTAGGTAAATTTTTTATTGCTAGGGCAATCATAGCGAAGTAATGTGCTGCTTTCTTGCTTCCTGGGGGAGACTTTTACCTCTATTAAAAGGTAGATTAAAGCGGCGATTTTTAATTAATTTAACTATTTCTATCGGTAGTAGAAGCTGATCCTCAAACTCTGGTAACACTTAGTTTGGCCTATTACATTTCCTTGGAAATAAATTTATGACTGCAAGTTACGATAAAAATATTTCTCAAGCTCAGAGCAATGAAACTCAAAAATTGGTGGATGAGTTTAACGCCTTAGATACCGATGCTAAATTAGCCTGGTTCTATTTTGCTTATAAAAAAATGGGTGATTCGATCACGCCAGCTGCTCCCGCTGCGGCCGAACCAGAGTTAGCACCACTTCTGCTAGGAGATTATTTTAAATTATCCGACGATCAGCAACTAGAAATTATGCGGGATATTGTTAACCGCAAAGACACAGAATATTCTCGTGCTTATGGAGCGATAAAAGAAAATAACCAGCTGCTAGTTTGGTATGCTTGGGCAGTAGCTATGGGAGATACGGTGGTTGGAATACCAGCTAGCTACCAGCCAAGTAAGGCAGTTAACGATCTGCTTTCCCAAATCGAAGGACTAGATTTTGAAGAGCAAATGTCAGTGTTTCGGACAATAGCTGGTGAAGTGGGTTACACCGATGTTAAGCCGATCGCAACGCAAGCAGAAACTGGGAAAACATCAAGTTTGTAATCAGCTTTGGTGACTAGAAGTTGCTACCTACACAAACTAAAGTCTGCCTCTGCGGACTTTAGGAACCTACGAGACAGCTAACTGACTCAAGTCGGCTGGGGTAAGGTTAGAGTGTACTACTTGACCATCACGGAACCAAACTATGCGCTGGGTTTGACGGGCAACTTCTGGTTCATGTGTCACCATGACAACTGTAATTCCACTGGCATTGAGTTCGCCAAAAATATCTAAGACTTCTTGGGTTGTACGCGAATCAAGTGCGCCTGTGGGTTCATCGGCGAGAAGTACCACGGGACGATTGACGATCGCCCGCGCGATCGCTACTCTTTGTTGTTGTCCACCAGATAGTTGAGTTGGTTTGTTGTTGAGGCGATTTGCTAAACCTACTCGTGTCAGTGCAACTGTGGCGCGATCGCTTCTTTCTTTGGGACTCACACTAGCATAAACCATTGGTAGCATCACATTTTCTAATGCTGTGAGTTGGGGTAATAAATGGAATTGTTGGAAGACAAAGCCCAGCTTTTTATTACGAATGTGTGCCAAGGATTTATCATCC
The DNA here is from genome assembly GCF_034531255.1 of Nostoc sp. ChiQUE01b. Taxonomy (NCBI): domain Bacteria; kingdom Bacillati; phylum Cyanobacteriota; class Cyanophyceae; order Nostocales; family Nostocaceae; genus Nostoc; species Nostoc sp. ChiQUE01b. Next base: position 8,644 of record NZ_JAVRBM010000150.1, read on the forward strand.
ATTTGCGCCACATCTATATTATCTAAGTAATAATGTCCGCCTGTGGGTCGGTCTAGACAGCCGATAATATTCATCGCTGTGGATTTACCTGAACCAGACGGCCCCATAATTGAACAATATTCGCCCTCGTGGATAGTTAAATTAACATCGTTAAGTGCTTTGACTTCAGTTTCGCCACTGCCATATATTTTAAAGATATTCTCCAAACGAATAATTGTTGATTTAGGGACGGGATTAGCAACTAGAGAATCGGTAATTGAAATAGTGTTTGCCATAAGGATTTAGTTATTAAGTGGTAGAGACGCAATTATAGCGATGTCTTAAGACAAACTGCTTTTTACTTCTTATCTCTAGGATAATACGCTTAGTTATCAGCCAACCTATGCCAATAAAGTTTGGGCATGGTTGTAAAGAAAAGCAATGCAGGTATAAACTTCCAAAGCAGCATTATAGGCAATGCTTAGGTTGGGCTACGCCTAAGCGTTCTAATTTTTCAGTGAGTTAGCGACTATTGTATGCACGTCGATTTTTTTAGTACAATTAAACTATAAGAAGCAAAAAAATTCTTCCTAGCTCTTGCTAGTGATAACTCTGTAAGCTGATCTATTTAGAGCAAATAAAAGCTAGTTATTATCTAACAGACTGAAGAGGAGGTGGTTGTAGTGTTGTCATGTTTTAACGTAGCAGATTACTTTATCTGGTTAGCAAATGAAACAGGTTCTTTTATCAGTAATCTAAAGCTGCAAAAGCTTGTGTACTATGCTCAGGCTTGGCATCTTGCACTCAATGACACTCCTCTATTCCCAGAGGATTTTCAAGCTTGGATACATGGGCCTGTAATACCTGCTTTGTACCAAAAGTATAGGCTTTTTGGATGGCAACCAATTTTAGAAGATGCTAACCCAAAATTCCTGCAAGAGGTTCAAGAGTTTCTAGATGAGGTTGCACAAGAGTACTTTGCTTGCGATGCTTATGAACTAGAGCAAATGACTCATGCTGAGACACCGTGGAATTTGGCCAGAGGAAATTTACCACCTGATGAAGCTTCCAGCGAAGTTATTCGGAAACAGTGGATGAAGGAGTATTACGGATCTCGTGCCGAAGAAAAGGATTAAAAAGACGTGAGTTCGACGAATAGGAAAGCACAAAAAGCTTGCTATGTATGAATTTGCTCAACTGGGCATACCTC
>NZ_JAVRBM010000151.1:0-9726 GCF_034531255.1 Nostoc sp. ChiQUE01b
CGTCTAGAACGTCAAACCACCCTCTACTGGGCGCGCGTCCAACTGCGATGGTCATTAGAGCAAATCTCCAAATGTTTATAAGTACAGGTTGTATCTGTATTATAGACGGCTATAAAAAAGCCTTCTATAAGCAGAAAGTTAACCGGGTTGTTAACCTAGTTTACAATTTTTTACACACCTTTAATCATATTAGGTGTAAATTGCTAATTTTTCTAGGGGTTTTCTCATAAAAATTAATTTTTGACTCAGATGAGGTGGGGAGCAGGGGGAGCAGGGGGAGATGAGGGAGCAGGGGGAGCAGGGGGAGCAGGGGGAGCAAGAGAGAAGAGTTTTCCCCTCTGCCCCCAGTCCCCAGTCCCCAGTCTCCAATCCCCATTTCCCTAGAATCACTCAGCTGACGCTAAAATGAGTCCACAGTTAAATTTGATTATTGCTAAATGTTTACCATCGATTTAAGCATCAGAAACACTGCTTTCCCTATCTCGGTACAACGTAAGTCAGCAGAGGATGCTGAGGCTGTTTATCAGCTAATTTTGGCAGCACTCCGTTCTGGGAACCCTGACATTGTAGAACTCAAGTGCGAGGGCAAGACAGAGAAAAAAATTGCTGTCCGCGCTAGTGAAATTTCTGGGGTGCAGATTGTTCAAAAAGATGGTACAACCCCTGGTGGCGGCAGACCACCTGGCTTTTTCGCTGTAGCTGCTGAGTAACCAAGGTTGACAAATGGATCAAGTGGGCATTGAGGTCAAAGATTTAAATTTCAGTTGGCCTAATGGAGAGAAAGTTATCAAATCTTGCTCTTTAGAAGTACCCAAGGGTGAGTTTTGGATGCTCTTGGGTACAAATGGCAGCGGAAAATCTACTTTACTGAGACTGCTGGCAGGGTTATTAGCTCCTGAATCTGGCGAAATTCGGCTTTTGCACCCTGTTGGCTTTGTCTTCCAAAATCCGGATCATCAACTGGTGATGCCAACGGTTGGTGCTGATGTGGCTTTTGGATTGGTAGAAGAAAAGTTGCCACCTGCTGCTACCAGAGCCAGGGTTGAGGAGGCGTTAGGAGCGGTGAATTTGCTTACCTTGCAACGACGCCCTATCTATGCACTTTCTGGGGGACAAAAACAGCGAGTCGCGATCGCAGGTGCGATCGCCCGTCGCTGTGAAGTCTTATTATTAGATGAACCCACTGCCTTACTAGATCCAGATAGCCAGTTGGATTTAGTTGCTGGTGTCCGCCGCCTTGTCAAAAATCGAGGTATTACAGCCTTGTGGGTAACACATCGATTAGATGAGTTAAATTACTGTGATGGCGCTTTTTTGCTAGAAAAAGGCTCTTTGGTTGATAGTGGTGAAGCTCAACGTCTCAAGCAACGTCTGATGGAAGTACACAGCGAAGCCTCTTAATTGAGTGCTGAGTGCTGAGTAACGAGTGCTGAGTAAATAAATAAAAAAGAACTACAACGCGCCTTTATTTGAAAGGCGCGTTTTAAGTTGGCGCGTCTGTCTTAGGTTTGAGTTTTGTGTGTGAGGCTGCCGTATTTTTTATTCTGTGTAGCATAGTGTTACAGACTATGCATCAATTATTATAAAACTTATGAATGAATTTTGTTAACTCTAGAAAATTGTGATTAAAAACCATGCCCCGTTCCTTACTCCAAGCCGTTTTGTTAGTGGACGGCTACAATATCATAGGCGCTTGGCCTTGCCTTAAAAAAACGCGTGATAGCGTTGGATTAGAGGCTGCACGGGGCGAACTTGTGGAAGCGATGACTGGTTATAGTGCGTTTCAAGGTTACACAACTCAGATCGTTTTTGATGCCCAATATCAGAATACTTCTAGTAATAAAGAAATTGTTACTGAGCTTTTATCTGTTTATTACACTGATTTTGGGCAAACAGCAGATACTTATATTGAAAAATCCTGCGCTTCTTTTCGCCAGCAAATAGCTCAATCTTTGATTTCTCGTGTGATTGTCGCTACATCAGATCGGGCACAGCAGTTGATGATACAAGGGTATGGGGCTGAATGGTTGTCAGCACAACAACTCTGTGGTGAAGTGGAAACCACCGTCTGCCGGATGCGACAAAAGTATCATACGCGCAAACAATCTAAGAGTAGGTTTTTAGCTAATGCCATTGATGCTAAGGCGCGGCAGCGTCTGGCTGAATTACGAATGGGATTACAGTAGATATTTAGTATTTAACAGTCTCTGCTTAAGTTCCTGAATAGATTTTGGCTGTAAAATTTCTATAATTAAGTTAAGCATCTAAAAGAATATTGGCGAAAGCACTTGCCAAATCCTATTTTTAGCCCTAAGATTATAAATCGTGAGTGATCCTCAGTAGCTCAGTGGTAGAGCGATCGACTGTTAATCGATTGGTCGCTGGTTCGAATCCAGCCTGGGGAGTTTAGCAATTTTAAATTTTGAATTTTAGATTATTCATCAGAGGTTTGTGGTCGCTTGACTCGGCTTTTGGTAAGGATTTGGGGACAGATTTACAATACTTTAGAGCAGTATGAGTATTTGGCAAAGGTGCTAAAGGGGTTGCTCTGAGGTTAATCTAATTTCAGGAAACTGGCGATCGCTTCAATGGTTTGTTCTGCACTCTTAGCAGTAAACATTGGGTCATTTGTCAAATAAATATTTTTCTCAAATACCACGTTTAAGGCAAGAGACGCGATGAATCGCCGTCTCTACAAATCGCTCTTTCGTCTTGACGGCGATTTATCGCGTCTTTGTGATCTAGAATTTTCATCAAAAAACCTTAACTGAACTGTATTGAATGTGGCTTGTCATGATATGGCAAAAGCACATATTCAAGAATCAGATCGCAAAGACATTATCGGGCTAGTGCTATTCTTTTAGGTGATTGCACTTAAATTGCTGAAACTAGGATAAACCCTTTACATGACTTCTGGAGCGCTGCCTAACAATCCTTTTGTGGCTGCGGGGATGATTGAAGATCCCAGGCTGTTTGTCGGTCGTAAAGATGAATTACACGCGATCGCATCTCGGATGAAGGGCGATCAGCCTACAAGTATCAATATAGTTGATGACAAGCACATTGGTAAATCTTCGTTGCTGCATTATTTCGTTCTGACTTGGCAGCAGCAAGTATCAGACCCTAACCGTTATGTGGTAATTTATTTATCGTTACGGGATGGGAATTGCCAAACTGAAACGGGTTTCTATCAAGCAGTAGCTAAAGGTTTACTGGATTGTGTGAGTGGATGGCGGCAAAGTAATCTTCAAAATCCCTTGAGAATTAAACCGCTGAATCGTCAAGCATTTTCAGATGCGATTAAGCAATGGAAACAGCAAGGAAAGCTACCTGTCCTCTGTCTGGATGATTTTAAAAGCCTTTTAAACCATCCCCAGGAATTCGATAATGGATTTTATGACAATTTGCGATCGCTGATGGATAGCAACGCCTTGATGCTAGTGGTGGCTTCCCGTAAACAACTGGATGTTTATGCTAACGAGCATCGGTTTGTCTCTAGTTTTTTCAATATTGGTCATACGATTTCTTTGAAAGAACTAACTACAGATGAGGCTATTGAACTGTCGCGCTTACCAACTCGCTCTACAATTGGTGCAGCTTTGAGTGTAGATGAACAGAATCATGCCCAGCAATGGGGCGATCGTCATGGCGTTCGGCGTGGCGTTCGGCATGACGTTCGGCGTGGTGTTCTTGGGCGTAGTGTATAACAACATAGCGTTAAGCGTGGCGTTCGGCGTGGCGTTCGGCATAACGTTCGGCGTGGGGATCGACGCGGCGAACATGGTGTTCAGCCTGGTGTTCGGCGTGACGATAGGCATGGCGGTAGGCATGACAGGAATCGTGGCGTTCCGCGTGGCGAGCGTGGCGATAGGCGTGGCGTTCAGTGTGGCGGTAGGTGTGACGGTAAACGTGGCGGGAGGCGTGGCGGTAGGCGTGGCGTGGATTTTCGGTGTGTTGCGGGTTTACTTCTGGTTGCCAGAATTACTATGGATACTTACTTTGTTCTTGTTGTCTCCCAATGGAAAGCGCGTAAATTGTTTGCGATATCTGCCCCCTCGCTTTGATGAATTGATTATTTTGCCTCTGCCTTTCATAAATGTGATGATTGTAGAGGCTTATCGAAAGAACCCAATAGCTGCCCTTGAGACTATAAATTATCTAATTACATCCACTAATCAGCAAAAAGTTGCAGTACAGGCAATTTATGGTATTGCTGTAGATACTCTCAATCGTTGTCAAAGGTTGAGCGATATTGTGGAGATTGCCAACCAACTAGCGTGGATTCCCTCACCAGCACTGAAGGAACTTGACACTGTCCTACCTCAATTTTTGGATATTAGTCAGAATGTACGGGCATCAGAGGAAGCAACTTCACCTTATCGTAAATATGAGTTACTCAATATTCCCATCAATGCATTACGCCAACTCGCGCAAAGTCTAGCTTTGACAAAAAATGCTCACGTTGCTGTCTCTTTTGGCAACACTGCACAAAGCTGGCTAACTATACTAGAAACGGCACAGCGCACTTTAGAGGAACAGGCACAGCGATCGCAAGAAATTAGGCAAGTTTATATTGCTGGTAACTCGCTAGACCCGGAAACAGCAAAGAATCGTTTCAAAGGGCGAATTGATATCTTTCGGGAAATTGAAACCTTGGCACTTTCTGAGCAACCGCCAGTGCTGTTACTCTATGGTGGGCGGAGGACAGGGAAAACCTCAGCGCTGAAATATCTACCTTATAGAATTGGCTCGGATATTGTACCTTTGCTGGTAGATTTACAGGGTGCAGCATCAGCCACAACGTTAAAAGGATTGGCTGAAAATTTAGCTCAACAAATTATCGAAGCTGCACGGCGATTACCCCGCAGAGTATACTTGCCTAATCCAGATGCCAAGAAACTAGCTGAAGATCCATTTCCCGCGCTGCAAACTTGGTTAACAGAAATAGAACGCAGCTACCGTGGTCAGCGATTTCTCCTCTGTCTGGATGAATATGAACGCCTGGATGAAGTAGTGAAAGCAACAAGCAGCCGTGCGCCACTCAATTTTATTCGTAACCTGCTGCAACACCACCAGAACTGGATTTTACTTTTTAGTGGTTCACACGAGTTATCTGAACTTGACGATTACTGGAGTGACTATTTAATTAACACCCGTGCTTTGCGAATGACCTACCTGCAAGAGTCAGAAGCCCGCGATTTGATTTTACATCCAGTGGAGAACTTCACCAATATATATGAACCAACTGCTGTAGATGCAATTATCCAACTGACTCGCTGTCAGCCTTTTCTTGTTCAGTTGGTATGTTACGAGTTGGTGGAGTCGCTAAACGGCGATATTAGAAACAACCAACGAAATGCAGATACAGTAAAAGCCACTGCACAAAATGTTCAAGAGATTACTCCTCAAGTGCTTGCCAGAGGCGTTCAGTATTTTCGGGAATTATGGACGAGTTCAGCAGAAAGCGATCGCTCTCTCCTGCGCCGGATAATCCACGGGGAAACTCCCACACCGCAAGATAAAGGTGTTGTCCGCAAACTAGCGCGAAAAGAGATTTTGACTCAAGAAGGCAATGCTTTTCAAGTGCCTTTAGTACAAAAATATATAGAACAGTTGCTAGAAGAAGAATAAGCGTAATTCGTAATTACCGCTTGTTAATTTGTTTTTATCGCAATTTTCGTTACAAACACAACGATTTTCGTTACAAACACTAGGTTTTCATTACCAACGTCACGATTTTTGTTACAAACACTAGGTTTTCATTACCAACGTCACGATTTTTATTACAAACAAGATGATTTTTGTTACAAACACCACGATTTTGTTACAAACATCATAATTCTCGTTAAAAACATCACGATTTAGTGCTGTAATAGCTTGCTAAATTCAACTTAACTATGAAATATCACAGTCAGTAGAGGCAGAAACGCCAACAGAAAGCCATGCCAAGATTGCAATTGAGCTTCTGGGGTTGGTTCTGGTGGTGCTAATAAAGCTTCTACTCTTTGTTCTAAACGATCTACACCAGAGGAACCTAATGCAGCACAGCAAATTTCCGATAAGACGGGGCCGCTACTAACCACTAATAAAAGTGATTCTGCTAACACCAGAGGGTCTACCTGCAATGCTGCATAACCGTCGGCGCGGAGTTCGCGCAAGGCTAACAATTCTTCCCACAAAGGCTCTGTATTCGGCAACCATGCAGTGCAAGAACGCACCCAACCCAGCCAAAAAAACCAGAACGTATCCCTATAATAGTGATGCCCTTGCTCATGGGCTAAGACGCTTTCTAAATGAGCTGGTGAGAGAGTTTGCACTAATCCTTGGCTAACTACTAGTTCTGGTTGCCAAAAACCGATTTGACCTGCAAACAACGCGCCCGTTTGCAGCAGTCTGGCCCGTCTATCACCAACATTCACTAAGGGGCAGTTACGGGCAGATTCTACAGACTGCCAACCCTGGAAAGCAAGTTTAATGCATGAAATGGCAAAAAATGCCAGATAAATTAATGCTAGGAAATAACTAATTGAGCCTGTATACATCCCGCCCATTTGTCCTTGAGGCCCCATGAATAGCACAGCGATCGCAGTCATGAAAATTAGCAAGGGCGGGAAGAGAAACAAAAATAGCGATCGCTGCCACCGTAGACTCCAATTACCTTGGGGTTGATTCCAAGAGGATCTTAACCACCAGGCAACTGCCAAAGCATTCAAAATCATTATTAGATGCATCATTGTTCCTCCCTGGCTTGGCGTGCAGATTGAATGCGTTTAGCGATCGCTGCTATTTGCTCACTAGCTGCTTCATCCAGACTATCAGCAAAGGCAGCAACAACATCGGGATTCCCCACCGCCAAAAATCGCTGTAACTGCTCGTGAGCTTTGATGACTTCTGATTGCTGCTTACTCAGCATTGGCCGCCAATAGAATGCCCGCTCCTTCTTATCGCAGGCCAGCCAACCTTTATCAGTGAGGCGACGTAAAACGGTGGTGACAGAAGTATACGCTAATTCACGGTTGGGATCGGTCAAAATGCGATCGTGTACATCTTTGACTGTGGCTGAACCAAGTTCCCAAATGATATTTAAAATTTCCGCTTCCAACGGGCCTAAAGATAGTTGTTTAGGGCGGTAGTCGGGTAAAGGTGCCATAGCAATTTTAATAGGGAGTGGGGAGTGGGGGGATGAGGGAGATGAGGGGGATGAGGGAAATGAGGGGGATGAGGGGGATGGGGAAGTTGCAATAAGTCTTTTCCTAAAACCCCTGATTACTAGACCTCTGCTTCTTTCCCATGCCTAATGCCCAATAACTGTTAGACTTCTTGTTTTAGATTACAAGATCGTGCAGCAAGTCTGAAAGTCTAAAATCATAAAAATGAGCTTTTTGAGCATTTATTATATTATTGGGCATGGGGCATGGGGCACTTGTACTGAGCGAGCGACTCGTGCCGAGCAGAGCCGAGGTAAGCCGAAGTATTGGGCATGGGCATTGGTTATTAATTATTGTTCTCTGCTTCCCATGCTTCCCCTGCTTCCCCTGCTTCCCCTGCTTCCTCATCTCCCCCATCTCCCCCACTCCCCCACTCCCATCTATAGTATTGAATGAGATACATGTTGTATTTTTATGGTAAAAAATTTTCCTTGAGCAATTGTAACTATAGTTAGTGACACCAACTAGGTAGAATGTTATTTGCGACAGTATTATTAAACTAGGTATATCCAGCGCGTGAAGTTATTCGTATACCACACTCCTGAATTGACTCCAACGGGTAAAGCGCCAGAATGTGCGATCGCAGTCGATGTCTTGCGAGCCACTAGCACAATTGCGACAGTTTTGGCAGCTGGAGGCGAAGCTGTACAAGTATTCAGCGATTTAGATCGGTTAATTGAAGTTAGCGAAAAATGGCCTGCTGAAAAACGTCTGCGGGCTGGAGAACGCGGTGGCGCAAAGGTAGCTGGTTTTGAGTTGGGTAACTCTCCCCTCGACTGCACACCAGAATTAGTCCAAGGGCGGCGTTTGTTTATTAGTACCACAAATGGCACTCGTGCTTTACAACGGGTACAAGACTCCCCAAATCTATTAGCAGCAGCCTTGATTAATCGAGCAGCGGTGGTGCAATTTCTTCTAGAGTTGCAACCAGAGACAGTGTGGATTGTCGGTTCTGGTTGGGAAGGCAGTTTTTCTTTAGAGGATACAGTTTGTGCAGGTGCGATCGCTCATAGTATTTTGCAGCAAACCGAGTTGTCACCTGAAGAACTCGCTGGTAATGATGAAGTAATTAGTGCGATCGCTCTTTACTCTCAATGGCAAGATAACTTATTAGGATTACTTCACCAAGCTAGTCACGGTCAACGATTGTTGCGCCTTGACTGTCAAGAAGATTTAAAATATTGTTCCCAAACTGATATTTTAGATGTCTTGCCCATGCAACATGAAACGGGAGTATTAAAAAGTCAAAGGTAGTAGGGAATGGGGAGTGGGGAATGGGGAAGATGAAAGGGATGAGGGGGATGAGGGAGATAAGGGAGATGAGGGGACAAGGGGACAAGGAGATAAACAAAACTCCTAACTCTTAACTCTTAACTCTTAACTCCTAACTCAGCACTCAGCACTCAGCACTCCTAACGCCCTATGCCCTATGCTCAATTTTCAAATCTGCAAGCATTTGCCCAAGTCTTTGTCGCCAATGGGAAGGATAAGTCCCTAAAATTGCGGCAATTTTTCCACAAGCCAGGACGGAATAAGCAGGGCGACGGGCTGGTGTGGGATATTCGGCAGTTGTAATGGGGAAAATACCTTCAACTTTCAAAGGGAAGCCTAGTTGTTCTGCTTCTTCAAAAATAGCAACGGCAAAGTCATACCAGCTAGCAACGCCGCTATTAGTGTAGTGATAAATGCCGCTAATTTCTGGGTTTAACTGGGGAATCATCTGGGCTATAACTGCCGCTATATCTTGTGCCCAAGTCGGGCTACCAATTTGATCGGCGACAACACGCAGTTCTTGGCGTTCTGCACCTAGTCGCAGCATGGTTTTGACAAAGTTACTTTTGCCAAAGGTTCCATAAACCCAAGCAGTGCGGAGAATGAGATGATGGGCGCAAGTTTCTTGAATAGCTTCTTCTCCAGCGAGTTTGGTTTTACCATAGACACTTAAAGGATTAGTCGCATCGGTTTCTTGGTAAGGGCTATAGCCATTGCCATCAAAAACGTAATCAGTTGAAATATGAATTAGAAAAGCTCCTAATTTTTGGCTTTCTTGGGCAAGAATTAGGGGTGCAGTAGCATTAATAGCGGTAGCAAGTTCGGGTTCGCTTTCAGCTTTATCTACAGCAGTATAAGCGGCGGCATTAATGATGATTTGCGGCTGCTTCGATCTGATAACTTTGCACAGGGTATCGGGTTGAGCAAGGTCTACTGTTGGGCGTGCTACTGAGATAATATCGCCGGATAATGAGAGTATTTGTTCTAGTTCCTTACCCACTTGACCGTTGCTACCAATCAGCAAAATTGATTTTGTCATTTGTCATTTGTCATTTGTCATTTGTCATTTGTCATTTGTCCAAAAGAAGCCACGCTCACTCTTTAACGTCGTTTGAATTAGTCCAATGAAAGACAGAGTTTTTCCGCCCACCATAAAAGTAAGCTTAGGGTATCACAAGAGACGGGGTATGTACCAATGACCAATGACCAATGACCAATGACCAATGACCAATGACCAATGACCAAT
>NZ_JAVRBM010000152.1:0-9111 GCF_034531255.1 Nostoc sp. ChiQUE01b
CTAACATCAGTCCATATAAATTGATTTTTTATTGTTTGTGAGAAATTCGCGTAATGTCATTACCTTGTAACAAAGAACGTAAAACTTCCATCATTGACTCCTAGCTACGAATGTTTTTATTTTCAGGAAACGTAAATTTCGTTTGAGAAACTAATTTTACAATCCATTTTTGAATTTCATAACTTGTGTAAATTCTATCAACACTAAAAGGGCATTTTATTTCCTGCCCCCAACGGTAAATAGTGGCTACAGAAGGATGTGGCTTTAATCTCTGGAGGGCAAGTCGTAACTCATCGCCTTTACAAACCAACTTCGGAAGATTATCCAGAAAGAAACGATAACGATTTACATCAGCGATTCTAATAGCTTTATAAGGATTGCGTTTCCTCAATTCCCCGTAAGCCTTGACTTGCGACATACAAGAGATATCGTTTTCATCTTTGATGTTCAAGCGCTTTTTAACTCTTTGCCAAGTCCGGTCACATACCTTTTTGCCAAGCGATCTCTGGTACTCCAATCTCAATTTAGATGCCATTTCCTCCTCTTTTGCGACAAACGAGATTTTTTTTCTCAATCGCTTCTATCCCTTGTTCAATCAGGGATAGGACTCGCCGTGAGAACCTCTAATTGGATTTAATGATGAGAATTTTATTGGTCATAAACCCCAAACCCCTTTGATGCGGTAAAATTTTGGTTAATTTTGGCGACAGATTCTCATGGCTTGTCGCTTCATACATATAAAAATACCCGCTTTTGTTGGGCGGGTCATTACTTGATTAACTAATAGTTAATAAATAGGAGTTAGGAGTCAAAATTCAGTAATCCGAATGGTATCAGAGGTGGATTCAGACCTACACTTTTGTTGTTGACCATACTTCCACCTTGTTTTGTTACCACCAATTTTTCTTACTTTGTGGGTTGCTAGAATATCGGTTATTCATCTGTTCCTTGGTTAAAAGACCCAACTTACTTTTTTCTGACTCCTGACTCCTGTTTCGACAATTAAGCAACAAGATTACGTTTAAGTTCATAGAGCCGAGCTATTAAAACGAACTTAAGCATATTTCGTGTTCTCTCAGGCATCTGAGGAAATTTGATTCCGGGGCCCCATTTGATCTGCACTGTTTTGAACGGTACATCCAGTTCTCTTGAAAGAATTGAACAGTACTCTTTGAAAATTCCGCGTTCGCTTTCAAGGCATTCTACTGACTCCAGAGACATTCCAGTATAAGCAGATTTAATTTGTCTACAAAAAGTTAATGGAGATATATCTGGAATGCGCGTTTTTGGTAACATCTATAAATCCTCCAAGGTTTGTTGGGGGTAGTGCTTCAGCATGAGCGATCGCATCGCGTTAAGACTGCGATCGCTTAATAAATTTATTGAAACAGAATTCAGCAATCAAGAGTCAGGATACAATTCGTTTACTCCGACCGGAAAAGCTCATTTTTCACCCACATTAAAGAAAGCATATTTAGTGGTCAACTTTCCTAGTTGTGGGTCTGAATTCTCCCTTTTTAATTCTGGTTCCTAACTCCTAACTTCTAACTCCTGACTCCTGACTCCTGACTCCTGACTCCTGACTCCTGACTCTATTTTATTACCATACCGTACCATACTAAAATTTGCATCTATGACGTAAACTACCGTACCATCAGAAAACTAATTGCTCTGCCGAATATGCCGAAACCAGGATTTAAAACCATAACAGTTCCTGACTGGATTATTGAGGAAATTAAGAGACAGCCTGACTATAAAGGGAATCAAGCTGCCACTTTGGGGGCGCTCGTTAGGGATGGTGTTGCGGCTCGTGGCGGAGAATTGGAAAACCCAGCAATATTCCTTGCACAAGTACTGAATCACTTACCTAATTGGGAGCGGCGCGAATCCTGGGAGTTAGCGCTGACTATTTTAAGTTGGTTGCAAGAAACAGAGCATAATGCTGATTGATCGGATTGATAAAATTGGTTCATGGGTAATTTTGGTGCAATGCTTCTTTTAGTAAAACTAATTCGCGGTCAAGATAACACGATTGTAGAAGGAAATTTAGTAGAGCTAGCGCAAAAGCACACCGATGATTATGTCAACAATTGGAAAGAACAATTAAAATTGCATGGGCAATCAGATAAGTTTTGGGACTGGGAGTTTAAACTGGAGTTTGTCATTAATAGACAAGCAAACCGTGAAGGCTTTGCGATTGAATACGAAGATGAAACTCAAGGATTAATGCTGATTGAAACCCAAATGCACGGTTCTCGCTTGGTAGAGGGTAAACGCTTGGTATATATTGACGGTATAGCTACTGCACCTTGGAATCGGACATATATCCAAAGTCCGCCAAAATTAAAAGGTGTTGGAACTGCATTTTTGGCGTTTGCCAGAACTCGCAGTTTAGAGCTAGGTTATGAGGGCAGAGTAGGGTTACATTCACTACCGGGAGTAGAAGAATTTTATGATAACCAAGGCATGATTGATGTGGGAGAAGATGAAGATTATGACGATCTAGTTTACTTTGAGTATGGAGTTTTTCGTTCTCCTGTATGAGGTAGTAAAGCTAAATGAGTCAATTATTTGATGAAGAATCTTTAAGAAAAAGTGTTGAAGCTGAGGATAAAGTTGGCGGCAACATTGGGGCTGGATTGGATTGGGGGTCAGCATTTGCAGGATTAATGGGCAATCTAGAACTTTTGGGACGTTTCACAACATTGCGTATTTCTCTAAATAGAGAAGTGCGGTTGCTACTGAATAATTGGAATTTAGGCACAGCTACGAAAATTGCAGTTATTGCTGCAAAAGAAAGGATACTTGAAAAGTTTAGATTACCGACACCAGAGGTAAGAGAATATATACTTACTACTCTGGAAAATGATCAGCTTTATGGTGAAGAATTCATTTCTAATCGAGAAATACTGCGCGAACTGCTTGGGGTGTTGTTAAAACAAGAAGATTGGGAAACCATTGCAGCAGTTGCAGCAGATTCGTTAAAGAAAGAAATTATACATCAAGCTGTTAGTGAAAAGATTTCAGCATAAGTTATATTGTCAAAAGAAAATTAATGATCTTGTTTGTGAAGAACAAAGTTTTGTACAAGATGATATGACAACTTTTGAAGTCTCCATGCGATTGCTCCTATTATTGTTTTAACTGTGTTTGTACTACTCGCTGCTGCCTTTTCTCTATCAAAACCTGACCAATAGCTCCCCTAGTACCCAGCCCAAACATTCCTATCGCAATCATGTACATTGCATTCTTGCCAAAAAATTGCACTCTTAGATACCCGATAGATATGGACGCTAATGTGCCAGTGAGACTTACAACAATTACTTGTGCTTGATTCCGTTTCATAACTAGAATGCCTTTCCTTGCGAGAGGTTTTAGGTTGTATGATTTTGCTATTAGATAATCGTGCCACTGGGCAATTTATGATCGAATTGACACCGAGACAAAAAATTTTTATCCAAGATGATGTGACTACCCGTTTACATCATCTAGCTGCACACCTTGAGCAAATTCAGTCTTTGTGGACTCAAGACTTGTCGCAGGAATTGATGCTGCCTTTGGTAAAAGAAAGTCGGTACTTTCTTGAGTGGACTGTACCCGACATGGTAAAAGCAGACGACATTGACCGAGCCTGTGAGTTAGTTGACTTAGGTCGGATGTTGACTCGATGGCTATTCCACTGGGATAATATTTGGTCGGATGCCGAACAAAAGCAATCTGCTTCTCTTGAAACTTCATATTGGTTACGTCGAGTTTTGGAAATATCACGTACAGAACCGGAATCAATGAGTGCTTGACCTCTATGAATTCTTTCTCTGTTTGACTAGCACCGAACGCAGATACTGCCGACAAGCTGCTTCTCCCCGATAAATCAGAATCCGCAGCGCCTGTATTTCCTGCATTGGAGAAACACAGATTTCAGCGATGGCTGCAATCAAATTCTGTTGCTTCTGCACATAATCTTGATGCTGCTGCTCTAACTCTTGAATCTTGGAGTTTAGCTGTTGTATCTGCCGTAATGCTTGCGTCAAGGACGATTCTTTGTTTTGAGAGCGATTATTCAGAGTTAACGTCATTTTCTTACCCTTCTAAATTTAGATTCTTTCTGTTTACTGTTGAGTCATCTGCTTCATATCATCGATTGCATTCAAGACTTCCCCCAAAATATTGAAAGCATCGTTTAAAACCACGTCATTCAATGTAGAAAAGTATTAGGAGGATTCGATATTGCGATAATCTTGACTACTGCTAATAAGCCGCAATGTATATTGACAACCTTGCAATACGGCTTGATTTTCTGAAGTAGTTAGCTTAATTTCCATTGGTGTGTTTTAACGTTGAAAAACTGAATTAATTTCGCCGTTATCAATAGCATTTTTGGCATGGCGAACAGCTTGCGTATGATTGTCAAAAGTTTGAGTTGAAGGTGATGCCCAAGTTGTTTTTAAAAAGCCCTGCTTCCCAACATGAACATCCACAGCACCATCTGATAATTCGGTACTCTCAATTTTGTAGCCGCCATGTTTGGTTTTGTACTCTTTCATCATTGTTTCTCTCCCTAAAATTTATCCCGGTGAATACTGAAACTTGCTCCGACTAATGAACAGCCTAAGAAGGCAGAAAAACTGACCAACATTGCACCCAAGCAAATACTTTTCTGCTGCTGCCACCCGGAGATGATGATGATGTTGGGGTTAGCATTTATGTCGATAATCTCCAGCCCCCAACACCCCATTGCCCCAACTCCAGAAAATCCAGTAATTAGCAGAGAGACAATTGCAGTGGTTTCTATGGTGCGATCTATGAATACTTTGGAGTTGAATCGTCTTCTTGTCCGATGATTTTTAACTAATCGGACTTTTTGCTCTTGCATACTTGAACGAGCAATTTGTTTGTGATTAGCCATCGGTTTCACTTATTCTCATGAATTACTAGGAAAAATATGATCCTCTACAGACAACTTGAACTGTTTTATTCCTCCGCTATAGTGGATTTTGATGCCGGAAATTATTTTTTGTTCTGTGAGTTCTTCAACTTCTTCGGGGCAGGATAAATCGCGCCAAGGCAAACACTCTTTTATCCACTCTTTAGCCCACAAAAATTCGTTAGCAGTTAGCTGCTCGACTTGTATTTTCATTTCGCTTCATCCAACTCCACAAAAAATCCTGCACCTGTATTTGTCACTTTTACCAGCTTGCGATTAACTAATGTTTGTATGACACAGAGACTAAAGCTGATGGCAGATAATCGAGCGCTGCCACCGCAACGGCGGAGGTACTGAAGACATAACTGGGAATGGTCTTTTGGGACTGGGTTAGTTTTTTTAGGCATGATGTCTTTCCTGTTGTGGTTTGTAGGAAGCAAAGCGATGGCAGAAAAAAATAGTCAAGCATTAATACTGCTTGACTAAAGTATTTTTGAATTTAAAGGTGAATTTCAGTTATTAGAAATTATCAAGATTGTCAAATTGATTTGTTGCAGAGTGCTTGTACATTTTGGCTTTATTCATTTGATGTGTGGAAGCTTTAATTACTGGGATTGCAGCTTCCTTAACAGAATCTTTTGCTTGTTGAAATAGAAATTGTGTCGTCCCTTGTGCATCTTCTTCTGCTGGGTCAATTTGTCCCCATAAGGAGCAACTTAACTCTAAAGATTCATAGTCACCTAAATTGAACTTACGTGTGTAAGTTACAGCAATAGTCTTGATTTCCATAATTTAACCAAACAATATTTCAAAATGAAGTGTAGCTTTTTAGCATCTCTTAGAAAGTGACGCTTCTCAAATTACAAATGTCGCCAGAAGTTCTTACTGATAGTCTTGAGACTGACATCTGCCGTTTCTGTTGTTGTTTCAGGGACATGGCCAACAGCCACCGCAGCAACTTGTGGTGCAGGTGTGGCTAACAAAGAATTAAGCAATCCCATTTGATAATCAACATCTTCTACTGAGCGATATACCCTGTATGGTTCAATTTGCATACCCAAAGGTGTTGGAACAATCTTTAGATATTGATTTAGGGCATTGATATAAGCAACTGAAAAATTTCTCTGCTCTACATAAGGACGAATAATCCCTAGTAATTCAATCGCTCTTTTGATTTCAGAAACTTCACAATTACTGTCGATTTGTGACTGACTTCTTCTGTAGCCTTTCATCATCTTTTCGGCTACTAGATTGTTGAATTTGCTAACGGCTCTTTGATAATTACCTAATGTGTGGATTTTAGTCTGTCCTTGATAACCGACTCTGCCCCACTGCACTGTTAAATTACCATCTTCGACAATGGCCGCCCAGAATTTATTGCTGTTCTGGATAGCATCAACATACACTAAATAGATTTCCATGTTGATTATTTCTCCGTTGGCTGTGGATTAGATATACCTAAAATCCTGTTCTTAAAGGTTTCAAAGCTCTCTTCTTTGGGTTTAGCAGGTGGTGGAACATCTTTGTTTAACAAACAATTTTTGAAGTTCTCGAAACTTAGATATTGACTCATTTCCTTCTCAGGTCTAATTCATTTGATTAGTGAATTGGTGTTTGATTTTCAAACACTTCTTTTTACTTGGGCATTGCCCCATCTAATTTGATGCTGTAAAGCTTCAAGTACTATTTCCGCTTCTAGAGTTGTTAGTCCATTTAAAACAGAGCAGACATCATACAAATCTTGGGGAATAGAATCAGGAATTACTAGCTCACATAAAGCATCTTCAAGGGCTGTAGAAACTGGATATTCAGTTGGGGTGTACTCTTGTTGCATAACAATGTATCTAGACAGAGTTACTCGTAATAAAAGTTTGGTTTCTCTATCTAACTTCTCTAAGTGTGCGCCGTAGTTATCAACGAACTGGTTGATTAAGTCTGTTTGTCCGTAATAAGTAACTAAGTCTGTTGCCATTTTCTTTGGTCTATCTAATTATTAAGAAGCTGGTGTTAATTTATAAAAAAAGTGTGATTGCCCCCATAAGATAGGGAGCAACCGCAATTAATATCAGTTCATGTTTCTGTATTTGGCAGTTCTGAGAGACTGAGTTTTCGCTGCAACCACAGGACTACTAGCCTGTCGTGCAGTTGATGCCCATTCCCTCATCCGAGAAACCGCCGCCGCATCCTGAATTGCAAACGGGGTAATCGTTTGACGACAGGCTTCGAGGTCAGCAAGTGTTACCTGCTGCGGTCTATCCTCATCGAATGCCAGCAGAGCAGCTTCCGAAGCAAGGGTTTCCAATTCTGCGCCGGAGAATTTCGCGGTCGAAGCTGCGATCGCCTCCAAATACTCCGATTCCAGGTGAATACCAAATCGCTCTAAATGAATCCCCAAAATCTGTATCCGTTCTGGTTCTGTAGGCAGATCAACAAAAAAATTTTCATCAAATCTTCCCTTCCTCTTTAGTTCACTTGGCAGCGCAGATGGGTCATTACAAGTTGCCACGACAAACACGCCACTGGTTGATTCCGACATGAATGTAAGGATATTGCCCAGAATCCTCTGTGAGACTCCGCTAGTGTCACCAGTCCCCGAAAGAGCTTTTTCTATTTCGTCAATCCACAGGATGCAGGGTGCGATCGCTTCTGCTGTTTTCAAAGCCCGTCTAACATTTCCCTCAGACTCACCGACCAGACTGCCCAAGAGGGACGCAATGTCTAGTTGGAGTAGTGGTAAATTGAGAATGTTAGCAATATTCTTGGCTAATAAAGTTTTCCCAGTACCGGGTGGGCCAGCCAGCAACACACCTTTTGGTTGAGGTAGGTGTAGCTCACGCGCATCTTGTGTGAATAGCCGCCGCCGCCGATTGAGCCACTCACGCAACAAATCCAATCCTCCAAAAGAGATGCTAGCAGGCTTGCCCAATTCAATACCCATTTGAGACAACAGCCGAGTTTTATACTCAACTGCTTGGGGTATGAAATTACTATCAATTAAAATCCCATCTGATGTTAGGTTGTGTTTGACAGTTAACCGCAGGAAGTCGCTAATCTCCTCCAGTGTTAATCCCAGAGCAGCACGAGAAAGAGATTCAATTTCACTTTTATTAAGGGAAATAGTGAAAGTCAATTCCTGTTCAATAGCTGACTGTTGTAGATCATGCAAATAAGAATTGATATGAAGTAGTATTTGCTCAACTCCCGGTAGAGGAATTTCACAATAAGGGATTAAGCGTACAAGTGACTCGTGTAATTGAATGTTTTGACCCAGCAGCACAATGCGTTTATCAGTCGGTTTGAGACGATGGTAGAGATTTTTTACCTTGCTAACAACCTCCCAAGATAACGAAGGCGAATTTTTACCAATAAACGAGTGAATGTCACCTAAGATAAAGATTCCATCAGCACTAAAGTTAGCAATGTAGTCGAATACGAATAGTAGTGGATCAGCCTGTGGTGGTCTTTTGTACTCTGCAACTGGCTTAAACACCAAACCACCATCCGACGCAATCAGGCATTGTTCGAGACTGGACACACCCAGATTCCAGAAGAATACTGGACTTGATAGCTTGCTCGATGCCTCTGTAGTCAACCACTGAATAATCGTCGCTTCATCGGGTGACAGAACATCAACCGCAGCTATGGGTATTTGTGAATCGAGTGTGGAAAGCAGATTTGAAAGTTTCATTGTTTTTCAATTTGATAAGGAACTGGAGATAATTCGTCGTGTGTATTTACGACTTTTACGATCACCTCATAGGCTTCGGCATCGCCGTCAAAAACTTCTGCTATACCGTTGTTCTCTTGGTAGGCAATCGCTGTTACTATTGCATTCAAAAGTACGCACAAACCCTCTGTACTAGCTTTGATGATCACGGGTTGTCTTGGTTTTTGCTGGGCATAAACGTGAACAAATGGGTATTCTTTAGCTAATTCGTTCATGATTGTTTTTGAGGGGGGAAGAAAGTTGATTCCCCCGTGTTGATTACTGACGCAAACGTGTTTGATTACTGTTCGTAGTCCGAAGTTGTTGGGTTTGGGCTTCGTCCTTGTAAATGCGATCACCCTCCACAACCCCAAGTGCCTCTTCAAACGGTTGCGTAGCCGATAAACAACTCAGCCCCTCGAACCCCTCATACCATTTCACTAAAAAAATGATAAAGATAGTTAAAGAAGAAATATGAGCA
>NZ_JAVRBM010000153.1:0-8611 GCF_034531255.1 Nostoc sp. ChiQUE01b
ACATTTTCAGATTTGTTTTAATTTTTATTAGTAAATAAGATGCGGCCGCCCTGGTTAAGGAAGTGAGTTGTACATAACAAAGCTGAGTAACATTGTCGAGGCAAACCTTACCAACATTTGTTGAGAGTTCAAAGTAATGCGAGTTTTCGTACTAGACCAAAATTTACAACCACTCGACCCGTGCCATCCAGCACGGGCAAGAGAATTACTCAAAAAAGGGAGGGCTAAAGTTTACCGACGCTACCCGTTTACCATTGTGATGCAGGATAGAGTAGAGGAAAACTCCACAACTCATCCCCATCGCCTAAAAATTGACCCTGGTAGCAAAGTCACAGGAGTGGCTATAGTTCAGGAATGTAGGGGACGGGTTGTAGGCGGATTTGAAATACACCATAGAGGACAACAAATCAAAAACTCTCTTGAATCACGTAGAGCGTTGCGCCGAGGGCGACGCTCACGTAGAACTCGTTATCGTAAACCCAGGTTTCTCAACAGACGACGCAGGGGGGGATGGCTACCACCATCACTTGAAAGCCGTGTCGCTAACATTGAAACTTGGGTGCGACGATTCAGAAAAATTTGTCCAATTACGGCAATCTCTCAAGAGTTAGTACGGTTTGATTTGCAACAACTCCAAAATCCTGAAATAAGGGGTGTCGAATATCAACAGGGTGAGTTATTCGGCTTTGAAGTGCGCGAATACTTACTCCAAAAGTGGGAAAGAAAATGCGCCTACTGTGATGTAGAGAATGTGCCGTTTGAGGTTGAGCATATTCATCCCAAATCGAAAGGCGGAAGCGATCGCGTGAGTAATTTGACTATTGCTTGTCACGGCTGCAACCAAGCTAAAAGTAATCAGCCAGTTGAGCAGTTTCTTGCACAAAAACCAGAATTACTCAGGCGTGTTCTAGCTCAAGCCAAAACACCACTCAAAGATGCAACAGCAGTTAATATAACAAGATGGAAATTGTACCGCAGACTCCAATTAACTGGACTGCCCGTGGAACTAGGCTCTGGTGGCAGAACAAAGTTTAATCGTCAAACTAGAGAAATTGAAAAACACCACTGGACGGATGCGGCTTGTGTCGGCGCATCAACACCCTCAAGGTTACTTTTGAATGGGGTAAAACCGTTGATTATCAACGCTAAAGGACATGGTACTCGTCAAAGATGCCGCACTGATAAGTACGGCTTTCCAAAAGCTCATGCTCCAAAAGCTAAATTTTTTATGGGGTTCACTACTGGAGACATCGTAAAAGCAGACATTCCTTCTGGAAAATATGCTGGCAGTTATACAGGAAGAATTGCGATTCGGTTTCGACCTAGTTTCATGTTGCTACTACCTGACAGGCGATTTGATGTTCATCCTAAATATCTAACAACCGTTCACAAAGCTGATGGCTACGAATATGCTTTTTCAAAGCAATGATTCGCTATTGCTCAATTTGTTAGTTGGCAGCAATTCCCCACCCATTAACCTCTATAGGTATAATGGGCGACCCCTTGCTGTATTTAGTTGGACATAACCAAGTTTATGCAGTACAAAGTTCAAAAGCGTAAATTTACCGTAAACTTTACTATGTGTTTTTAAACTTAAGCTATGCCAATCATCGCAGTTATCAACCAAAAAGGAGGAGCCGGAAAATCAACAGTTGCTGTGCATCTTGCACGTTGGCTGCAAAAACAACGTAAAACTGTCTTAGTTGTAGACGCTGATGCTCAATGCTCATCTTCTAAATGGCTAGCACGCTTAGAAAATGATATTTACTGCCAAATTATTCAAGTACCTGATGCACTGTTAGATGAGTTACCTAAGTTGGTAGATAGTTACGATTGGGTTGTTGCTGATGGGCCTGCTGCTTTATCTGAAACTACGAGAGCATTAATTTTAACCGCTGATTTAGTAATTGTTCCTTGTCAACCTACGGGTGTTGATCTAGAAAGTGCTTCTGATACGGTGCGTTTAATTCAGCAAGCTCAAAGGATTCGTCGTGGAGAACCAAAAGCAGTAATGTTTGTTAATCGAGCAGTAAAAGGGACTAAATTAAAAGATGAAGCGATTGAAGTATTAAAACTGATGCCAAATGTCATCGTTTTAGAAGATGTACTTCATCAAAGACAAGTAATTGCCGACTGCTACGGACAAAACGCTACAGTATTTGATTTATCAGGCTCTACCGCAGGAATTGCTAAACGGGAAATTGAACAATTATTTAAGAAAGCGTTGGAGGTTTTGAATGCCTAAAATGAGGCAACCGCTTAGTCAAGGGCTGGCAGCATCTATTGCCCAAAAATTTGTTACCGATCCAACCAGCCTTCAATCTTCTCAAACTATACCAATTGAACAAATTAAACTTCCATCCAAACAACCACGCCGTTATCTCGATCCCCAAAAGCAAGCTCAATTAGTTAAATCAATTCAAGAACATGGCATTTTAGAACCTTTGCTGGTTCGTCCATTAACAAATGGAAATTATGAGTTAGTTGCTGGTGAAAGGCGTTATCGAGCAGCACAAGAACTTAATTTATCTGACGTTCCTATCATTAGTAAAGAACTTGACGATCGACAAGCTCTTCAAGTGGCTTTGATAGAAAACTTGCAACGCGAAGATTTGAACCCTGTTGAAGAAACTGAAGCAATCCTCGATCTGCTATCTATTACACTCAACATAAGTCATGATGAAGTTACTTCTGTCTTACATCGTGCTAATCATGCCAAAAATCGTAGCAAAGAATTGGAGGAAAACGTTTCCCTCCAGCTTCAAACTATTGAATCAGTTATTGCTAGTATTGGTCGATTTTCTTCTGAATCCTTCCGTACAAGCCGTTTACCTTTATTGAATCTGCCTGTTGAGATTTTAACAGCATTACGAGAAGGTCAAATTGAGTTTACCAAAGCTAGAGCGATCGCTCGCATTAGAAATGAGGAACAGCGCAGAGACTTACTTAAGATAGCCATAGCTCAGAATTTGAGTTTAAGCCAAATCAAGCAAAAAATACAAGAACTGAATATCAATGGGGAGGAAAATCCCAACAGCTATGTTCAGAAATATTCCCAGATTGGTCAACAGCTAAAGAAAGCAAATATTTGGAACGATCCAAATAAACGAGCAAAGTTAGATAGCCTGCTTTCTCAGATACAAGACTTGCTGAAATAGAGTGATACCTAAGACACTAAAGATTAGTTAACAAAAAATACTTAGGCCGTAAGCCCAGTGAGGCTATATATGAATTTCTAGCAATATCTGGCTAATTTTCAACTGTTTCCTCACTCGCTTGGGACTTTTTCTTGGGTATTGGTTTGGGCTGAGGTTTATGAGTATTTTGATTTTCACCTAATTTATCTTTTTTAGATGGTCGTTGCTGTTTAGGCTGATTCTTTTTCGCCTCTTGCTGCACGGTAGCCTTATCCTGTCTGGAGGCTTTTAAGTACCGGGGTGCAGTTTCTTGAGGTGGGGCTGTGAGTGCCACAAAACCAAACACATCTCGCCCAGGCAGAAATCTTGCCTTCAGCGACACAAATGCTCGTTTTCCTTGCTCCTCTTTTGCTACTTTAGGGTTAAATCTGAAGGGTCTAACTGCTGCATCCTTCCACAGCAAAGGTACATGGCTGGCTTTCATGTATCTCACCTTTTGGGCTGGCGGTGCTTGCTTAATGTATTCCAGCCTTTCACGGCTAAAGTTACGAAACACAGATATACAGGGCGTTGAGCAAACCGGAATAAACTGCCACAGCCCTGATAGCTTAAACTCTAAGTCTTCTAACTCACCAGAAATAGTTTCTTCAAATCTTCCTTTGTCAAAACCCACTAACTGAAAACCCATTCGATGCGGCTGCTCTTTTTTCGGAAAGTGAATGATTTTAGGATATACAACTAAGCGTTGAAGATGGTTGCCGCTATTTTCTATCTCTCGCTTGAGAGCCTGAAATACTCTCAACTTGTGACGCGTATATAACAGGTCGTATTGATGACAACCAATACTAACTGTGCCTTTGCCATCCTCACTAAACTGAACTTCCCCAGTCACTAAGCCAACAGCTTGAAATATTGCCCCAAAGGTTTCAATATCGTCTATTTGCGACTGGATATCCAAATTTTCCTGCTCATCTGTTGAACCTGGCTCAGGATTAGCTCCCTCAGCTTCGGTTGCTGAAATTTCTGCACTGGGTTGAGTGTTTGAATCTTGTTGAGCTATTTCTGCTTGGACAAGCTGTGTCTGGGTCAATTGCGGAACTTTCGACTCATCAGGAACAAGGGAGGCAGATGACATGATGGTTGTAAGGTAGGCAAATTAGGATTTAACTCAATTTTAAATCGTATAGCTTTCGCCCGGATTTCTCACAAACTCCACTTTTTCCGGAGTTTAAAACTGCTAAAACGTATATATGGCAAGCAGTTCAGAAACTTCAAATGATGAATCGACTCGCAACGCGATCGCTTCCAAAACCTGGAAGATTTAAACAGCCAAAATCACCTCCAGTCGAATATCAAAATGAAATGTGCTTTACAGTTTGAAAAATTTGATTTACATCTGAGTATATTAAGCAGTTGAATCTATCTGTACAACATTACACCAGCTTTTTTAATAGCTAAATTCTTTAATCACTATTACTCAGTCGTTCTATCTGTTGAGTTAAACAGCGAAGATGCTTATTGCCTGGCGGTAATTGAACAAACACTTTCATTGCACTTTGGTAACACTCAAGTGCTTTAGAATTCTGGGATAACTGAAAAAAACAATTCCCCAATTTTTGTAAAGTCACCGCCCGATCTAGCAATCTTGAGGGGCAGACCTCAAAGCGGCATTGTAAATTTCGATGGCTTGAAGATAGGTTTGGATTGTCTGTTGCTGTTGCATCACTAAGATAGGTTGAGAATTTCTACTCGCTCAAACACAAAGATTTAGGAGCAAGTTTATGTCATCGTTATGATTTTAGATTCCCAATAGAAAGTTTTGAACTCCTCTTATAGTACAATTGTTCGGTCAACGGGGAAAATCCCCCTTTCAAGCAAATTACACTCGATGCTTCTGGTATGCAATTGACCAGAAGCATTTTGTTTATAGTCAGCGATCGCTTCACGACGACTTCTGAAAATCCACATCACTTTTATAGGTCTTCGCCCTGGGCTTACCTTTCTTAGCAGGTGCAGTCACTAAAGATTTCTTAGGTGGCCCTGGAGGACGGCAGGTTTCGCAGTACAGGGGGCGTGGGCCATACGTCTCACGAGAAGTTGATTGATCGCATTGCTTACAGACGAAATTAAAAATCCGTGTGTGTATCTGACGTTTGTGCGCTCTGACGGTGTACTCTTTGACTTGAATTTCTTTGCTAGGCATTGTTTAGTTGACTGCGGCTTAATGGTTGAAAGTTGTTAACCACCAATCTGAATCTTAGCCTTTCTCATCAGATTTTTTAGCCTATTTGCCGCGTTATCACTACAGATTTATCGGGCATTCTCTCCCTTGGGCTACGCCAAATTTTTCAGAAATATTAAGCTTGTACAAATTCAATTCTCCACACATAGAATTTGTGCCTAAATCTTTTGCTACTTCCTAAATCTCTCAAAAGCGTGCAGTCAAACGCTACGCGAATGACCAATGAAAACTCTCTCCTTTACTTCAGGAGAACAAAAATGGATATTCAAATCGCACTCAACTGGTTACTTTCCATCATCGTCATGGGTTTCACCAGCATCATGGTGATAGACTTTGTAAACGGCTTGTTCGAGTTGCCCTACACCAGAGCGATGGCTGTGCCAACGTTAAGAGCAATCGCACCTGTAGCTACAAATTCTCAAGCACTCGCCCTTCAACAAGAGCCAGTCGCTGCACCAATACCAGAACCAGCAATAAGACCAAACCTTTGGGAACAACCACAGTTGGCGCAATTGCCTGACCCTTGGGAACTCACTACAGAAATTGCACCAACTGAAATACAGCAAGAGCCTGTTGTACTTCAACTCTCCACATTAAAGCTGCTGCCGCCAGCAGCCCAAGTACAACCGAAAGCTAGGGCAACCAAGAAATCTACCCAATCCGCCACAACCAAGAGAACCACTAAGCCTACCAACAAAGCCACAACTCAAACGGATTCACAATCTCGCAAGAAGTCCGCAGCGGCTTAATCTCACTGTCTGATTCCTAAATCGAGCGATCGCCATTTTGCTGTATGCGTTCGCCAGGAGCGTTGGCAAAGCCATCGCTCGATTCCCCATGAGTCTCAACCAATAAACCTACTCCTAGCCCAACATCTGATATTCAGCTAACATCTTTTTGCTTGCGAGTAGTAAAAGGTGCTTAACAAACGTGCCATTCGATGCGAGATTCTGTACTCTGGATCAATATGCACTACACTCCTGCGCTTTGAAGACTATGCCAAAAAATTGGGCTTTGAAAGTAGACCAGTTTTTCAATGCAAACCCCCACTGCATTATCGCTACCGTTCACGTTGACAGCTTCCCTTCTGACCTGCCGCTAGAACCCAATATTCGAGAACCCAACCGTAAAAGCTCAACATACAGACAAATCTTCGACTCACTGACAACCGAACCCGAAAAATTCTTCTCAAGGCATAGCGGAATCGTACTGTGTGCCAACAAGGTCAAGCCCAACACTAAAAAGACACAGCTAGAACTAGAAATACTGGAAGCTAGTGAGGGCGGTAGCGATGGCATTATTAACGGAGGGCATACTGTTTTAGCTTTTCAGCAGGCTAGAGATTATAAGTACAACCTTACCGAAGCCAGGGTAAAAGTCACAATCCACATTGGGTTAAGTGAGGATGAGGCGAAAGACATCGCCCTGGCTTCCAATACATCTGCCCCAGTAGATGCGCGTTCTAAAGTTAACGCCAGGGGTGATTACAAATTCATCAAACAGTTTTTAGCTCAACTAGAGCGCGAACAAGAAACCAAATTCCGCATTGCTTATTACCAAAACCAAAGCGGTGCGCCCAAAAGTCCCCAGTGTAATGTCAACCATCTCATTAAGTTGATGAACTGCCTGGACAGGAACAAATACAACCCAGACTCTAAAAGCAGAAGCAAACACCCGCCTGTGAGCAACACGCCGTCGTTGAGCGAGGCTGAAAGAGAAAGGCTGTCAAAGTTGTTACCGCTACTGCCCAAGGGGTTATGGATTGAGCAAAGGCTGTTTCAGGTAATCGAAGAACATATCACCAAGCCCAAACGGAAGGGAGTAGTTGACCTCGCCTCTATTGACCCGCGCAAGAATACGCTGCTGCCCGACAGCCGATACTCGTTTGGGTTTGCTGCACCTGCTGATATTGCCATGCCCATAGTTGCTGCCTATCGGGTGTTCTTGGATGAACAGTACAACTGGATAATTCCCTTTGATGAGTTTGCTGAAGATTTTCTGCAACATTTGTGGGCGAACTATTACAAAAAATACTTGGTGTCGGAGAAATTAGCAGGTAATACAGTTGGGAGTAAAATCTGCCGTAATCCCGTGATTTGGGATAACCTTTATGTTTCAGCCCAAAGTTACCTGAATCAGCAGTTGATGAAAATGGTTAGTTCAAAAAATAATAAGCGCGAAGAACTAAAGCTGATGAATTAGTTAGAGAGCAATCATAAAGCATCAGTGCGATATATCGATTCAATCAACTCCTCAACTTCTTCTTCGTTCAAGCATTGTTTGACTTGAGTATTGAACCACTTTATCTCTTCGGATTCTGTGTTTTGGACTTGGTAAACCAGTAATGTTCCTGCAACACGGGCAAAAGTAAGGGGTGATGGGGAAAGGTGGCTCAGTAGTTCGGATGCATTCTGGTATATTTGCATGACTGATGTTTCATCCAGAGGAGATCCCAATTGAGCGGAAAGCTGTTTTAGGCTCTCTTGAATAGACAAATGAAAGTCTGGCTCTTGTTCATGTGAAATAGGGTTACTCATAAACTCTGACCAATTAATGCAATAAGTTGATGCAACCAGGGCGGCGGTAGAACGTCATCTATGAATATCTGCTTTGGTAGTCGGTTCATCTTGTTCTGGTCATCAACGAAGTCAGTAATTTGGGATGTTTCAGGTTCTGGGTTTTGACATTTTTATGTTAAGTAATATTTCGCCAAGTTAAAATAAATAGAAAGGGTAATTAATGATGACCGCACGAGAATTTCCGAACTGGGAAGCACTCTATAATAGTAGTATGATGTACTCCTTTCACTCGTTCAATCCCGCGAAAACCCATACCGTTAAGGTACATTTTTAAGCATTCTTGTTTCAATTCCTCAGAATATCCTTTTGGTGGATCGTACAAATCAATAAATTGGCGTTAGCGAAGCGGGGCGGAACGCACGTCGCATGATACGCAAATGTGATTTTGTTTACCTCTTCGCTTTCCGTTCTTACGAATTTTCGTAGATCCGCAGTATGGACATTGCACAGTAGATACCCTCAATTCATCCCTCTATTATGCAACGCCAGAATTGATTTTGGTGTTAACAAAATTTGCTGCATGGGAACTCTAAATTACTAGAACACCAATTCAGTAATGTTGAAAGAACCTCTTCCCCTACCCCTCTCCTACAAGGAGCTACGGTGTACACACAAGTATGCCCAGAGCGAGTTTCCAGCCAAAAAAAGTGGAT
>NZ_JAVRBM010000154.1:0-8516 GCF_034531255.1 Nostoc sp. ChiQUE01b
CTTTACTCATAGATTATACTGTTTGTCCTAACCACCTTGACGATTGCTATAATTCTGTTAGGGAGATCGCTCTTTCAACGATCAACAAACGACACAATTGCGGTAGCATTTGGAAACCAGCCAGCAGTTGTGGAATTTCTGATTGGGTAATTATCTGGTTGCCAATTCTTAGGTGAGCCATAGGGTGCAAGTCATAGCCAGGATAGGAGAATGTATTGAATAAGTCGGAAGTTGGAAGTCGGAAGTACGGTTTAGGTAGGGGGATTTAAACCCCAAGACTTGTGACTCGCAACTCTTCTTTATGAAGAAGGGGGAAAGGTAAAAACCTCGCTCTTAAAGTGAGCGACCTAATTCAACCCTTTCCCTTTGCCCTTTAACCTTTTCCTCTCTTGTTTATATGGGGACTTAAACCCCATTCGTAAACTAGGTTTTTTTTACTTCCGACTTCCGACTTCCGACTACATACTTCCTTAAATAATTTCTCTCTCGTATCATGTATTATATGTTCTAGATATGACAATGATAAGTATACGTATGTTGGACAGGATAATAACTGCCGCACACTTAGATATACTGAGATCAGCTTTGACGATCGCAAAAGTTTTTTAACTTTGTAAGTTCATTAAAGAAGAATTCAGAAGTCAGAATTCAGGAGTCAGAATGAATGAGTGGGGGATTTAGACCCACCACTCATTCAAGACCACTAAATCGGAGATTTAGTGGGGGACTTAAACCCGTTTATTCATCCGCCACTCGCACAGAATTCAATTCTGAATTCTGGCTCCTGACTCCTGAATTCTGTTCGTTAAACTGCCATCATCTCTTGAACGGGATAAGTTTCAGACTAGACACCAACAGCAGTAACAGTCGCTCCACTGTTAAAGGTAATATTGCCTTTAACCTCAATAGAGCCAAATAAAGTCGAGTTACCGTTGTAATTAAAGTTCTTCACAGCCTGGAAAGTACCCCGTGTATTAGCTGCCCCATTATAAGTAATATCTCCGCTAGAAATCACCTTCAGATTGCTAGTAGTATCCGTGGTAGTAGTAGCGCCATTGAAAGTAATATTACCACTGCCATTCGCCATCAACGTTGAGCCAGCAAATCTCGCACCACCATTCATATTAATCGAGCCAGAAGCGAACACCGACAAATCCCGCGCCTGTAAGTTGGACAGATTGATATTACCGTTGTTACTAACTAACACAACATGATTAAAGTTGTGCCCATTGCCATTAAAGTTAATATCTCCCTGTTCAACAATAATCACATAATTGCTAATGGTGATATTAGTAGGAACATTCAATCCACCACCTGTAACCCTCACCACAGTAGGATTACTCGCTGTACCTGGAGGTGGAAACTTCGCAGCCCAATCGTTAGCATTATTCATCGGGTTTTGGGAAACGTTAAAGGTAACGGTAGGTGTTCCCGTAGGAATTCGGCGATTCAGTTCCAGTTGTTTGACATCTGCATAGACTGGGATATTGATAGTCTGCTTATCTACCACTTGTGGGGGAAGTAAATTGGCATAATTGTTCGGGCCGTTAGTCACGGTGTAGCCTTCTGCTACTGCGACAGCTCTATCTACCAGAACCAGCTTGCCATTAGCATCTCGAATTGGATTCCCCTGAGCATCTCTTTGAATAGGTAATGTGGGATTGCCATTAATTGTGAACCCTTTACCTGCATAGATTAGGGCATCATCACTCAAATCCAGTGGATTGCCGTCAAAATCTCCACCGCCGTTAATGGTGACAGTACCTTCTGCTTTGATCGCAAAGGCAGGGGGTAGGTCATTATTTAGAATTGTACCCACACCTTGGGCATCACTAATAGTGGCATTGGTGGCTGAAGTCAGGTTGATGTTGAAGGTTTCATCTGATTCAATGGTGCGATCGCCTATAATTTGCACTGAAACTGTTTTAGTTGTCTCACCAGGAGCAAAGGTGAGTGTCCCATTGGTTGCTGTGTAGTCACTGCCGGAGGTCGCTGTACCGTTAGCCGTAGTATAGTTAACGTCAATTGTTTTCTGGCTGACAGCAGAAAGACTGACGGTAAATGTCATTGTCTGCGTGCCATTATCACCTTCAGTAATGGTTTTGTCATTAATCGTTAGTGTGGGCGGTGCGTCATTATCCAGAATTGTACCTGCACCTTGGGCATCGGCAATAGTAGCGTTGGTGGCATTGCTCAAGTTGAGGAAGAATGATTCATCAAATTCGTCAATGGTGTCGCCAAGTACCTGCACTGAGATAGTTTTACTGGTTTCAAGGGGTGCAAAGGTGAGTGTACCATTGGTTGCGGTGTAGTCGCTGCCAGAGTGAGCAGTGCCGTCAAGGGTGGCATAATTTACCGCGATTGCTTTGGCGCTGGCTGCCGAAAGGTTAACTGTGAAGGTGACAGTGGCAGTACCGTTGTCTCCCTCGGTAATGGTTCTATCATTGATGGTGAGTACAGGTGGTGCATCGTTATCAACGATTGTACTTACAGCTTGGTTATTGGTAATTGTAGCGTTTGTGGCATCGCTCAAGTTGAGGAAGAAAGTTTCATCAAATTCATCAATGGTATCGCCTAGTACCTGGACTGTAACAGTTTTGCTGGTTTCTCCTGGTGCAAAGGTGATGCTGCCATTCGTGGCGGTGTAGTCAGTGAGGGCAGTTGCTGTTCCGTCGGCTGTTGTATATTTAACAGAGATTGGTTTGGCGCTGGGTGCGTCGAGGCTGATAGTGTAGGTTAGTGCGATCGCTCCGTTATCTGTTTCGGTAATTGTTCTGTCGCCAATCGTTATACTTGGCGGTGCGTCGTTATCAAGGATGGTGGTTACAGCTTGGTTCTTGGTAATTGTAGCGTTTGTAGCATCGCTCAAGTTAAGGAAGAAGGTTTCGTCGAATTCATCGATCGCATCTCCTAAAACTTCTACTGTAATGGTTTTGCTGGTTTCACCGGGAGCAAAGGAAACTATTCCGTTGCTGGCAGTGTAGTCAGTACCCGCAGTTGCCGTACCGTCGGCTGTTGTGTAATTAACGCTAACGGGTTTGCCGCTTGGGGTGTTGAGGTTGATGGTGTAGGTGATGGTTGATGTACCATTGTCGCCTTCGGTGATAGTGCGATCGCCTATCGTCAGGGTTGGGGCTGCGTCATCGTCGAGAATGGTGGCTGTGGCTTGGTTGGTAAGAATTGTGGCGTTGGTGGCATCGCTGAGGTTGACGAAGAAGGTTTCATCAAATTCGTCCAGGGTGTCGCCAATTAGTTGGATGGTAATGGTTTTACTGATTTCTCCAGAGGCGAAGCTAATTGTACCGTTGGTGGCTGTGTAATCACTGCCATTCGTTGCTGTACCGTCGGTGGTGGAGTAGTTAGCGGTGATGGTTCTTTGGCTGGCTTCGCTTAAGTTGGCGGTAAAAACGGCGTACTTGTTACCGTTGTCACCTTCGATAATTGAGATATCGCTGACGGACATTGTGGGTGGTTTCTTCACCGTGACAGTCATGGTATCGTTGGTGACTGCGCCCGAATTGTCGGTGATGGTGAGGGTGACGGTGTATTCGCCCGCAAGAGTGTAAATATGGTTGGGGTTGAGAACGCTTGTTACGGTGTTACCATCACCGAAGTTCCACTCGATTGTATGAGTATCTAATATACCAGGGTCGTGAAATTGTCCGTCGAAGATGACGGGTTCGTTTTGGTACATGGTTTGGTCTGTACCTGCGTTGACGCTGGCAGCGACATTGTTGACTTTTGTGCTTAAGGTTTGGGTTGTGGATGCACCGTCGGAGTCGCTTACTGTCAAGCTGACGGTGTAGATGCCGTTGTCGAGGAAGGTGTGGGTAGCATCTTTACCTTGGACTGGGTTGGAGCCATCGCCAAAGTTCCAGGTGTAGGTAAGGGTGTCGTTGCCGGGGTCAGTGGCACTGGCGCTAAAGTTAGCTGGTGTGCCTTCTGCAACTTCAGTTGTGCCCGTGAGTTGTGTAATGGTGGGGGCGAGGTTGTTAACGGTGACGGCGAGGGTGTCGATTGTGGATGCCCCAGCGTTGTCAGTAACGGTCAAGCTTGCTGCGTAAGTGCCATCTGATGTGTAAATGTGGGTTGGGTTGAGGATACCTGCGATGGTTGTACCGTCGCCGAAGTCCCAAGTGATTGTGTGGGTGTCGAGAATACCGGAGTCGCTAAATTGCCCGTTGAAGGTAACAGATTGTCCTTCGTTGATGCTTTGGTCTGCGCCTGCATTAACTTTTGGTGCGGCGTTGTTGACTGTGATTTCTAGAGACTGGAAGCTATTTACTCTTTGGCTATCTACTACAGTAAGGGTGGCGATGTATGTGCCGTTATCGGCGTAGGCGTGGGTGACATTTTGACCTTCTAGTAGCTGGGAACCGTCGCCGAAGTTCCAGAGGTAGGTAAGTTCGTCACCTGGGTCAACTGCTGTGGCGGTAAAGTTGGCTATTGTGCCTTCGGTTGTGGTGGTGTCACCTGTAATTACCGTAATAATTGGGGCAATATTGTTGACTGTGATGTTGACAGTGGCGGTGTTGGATGTTAAGCCGTCTGTGTCGGTAATGGTGTAGGTGAAGGTGTCTGTGCCGACAAAGGTGGGGTTGGGGGTGTAAGTAACTGTACCATCAAGGTTGAGTGCGATCGCACCGTTGCTGGGGTTGGTTTTGATGGTTAGGGTTGTGGGGTTGATGCTGCTGTCTGCGTCGCTGTCATTGGCTAGAATGTTGATTAATACTGGTTTTGCTTGGTCGGTGGTGGCTGTGTCTGCGATCGCTATTGGGCTAATCAGGTCTTTGTCCAGTAGCATGACGTTATCAACGATCACTTTGCCATCTTTTGCACCGAAGCCTAGTAGGTCGAAGTATAAGGTGGCAAGGGTTCCAGGGGCAATGTTGCTGATGTCGATTTTGACGGTGCGCGGTGTGTTGAGAGCTATTTTGTCGCCGGAGGTGTTTGCACCTGCTATCTTGACTTTATCGCTGAAGTATGCGTTGCCGGATTGCTGGAGGTTGAGGAGGGAGTCGGTTTGGGTTAGTCCTATGGATGTGCCGACTAGGGGGGTGAGGGTGCGGGCATCTAATAGGGCGACTTCAAAGGCATCGTTGGGGGCAAATTCGTTGGTTCCTAGTTGGGTGTCGAGGATGGTGAATTGCAGATATTTGGCGTGTGAGGGGATGATGAAGGTTTGGGTAAAGTTGCTGTTAAAGGGGGAGTCTTCGGTGAGGATGGCTTGGGAGTTGAGGATGTTGGCTGCGCCACGAGTTGTCCAGTCGGCTTGGGTGTCGAAGTCTCCGTTGAGGATGCCAATTAGAGGATCGGAGTTGAGAGGCGCTTGCAAGGCATTCCCTCCCACTCCCCCACTCCCCCACTCCAAGGAGCGAACTGCGTTGAGGATTTGCAGGTCGATAAGGGACGGAAGTTTACGAACACCTGGGGAGAGGGAGGTGTTCATTAGGTCGAAGGGATACAGTTTAGAATCGAGGTGGCTACCGTCTTTCGTGAGGGTGGCGCTGAAGTTGTCACCAACGAATACTTTGGAACCGTTGACGGTTTGGATGTGGCGGTCAAATTCGCTGTAGCCGGAGATGATGCCTGCTAGGTGTCCCATTTCGTGCAGGATGCTGGTTAGCAGGTCGTATTTGCCGAATGCTTCTCCTGTGGTGGCGCGGAAGGCTGTGTCGGTGAGAGAGGTGGTGAATTCGCTGTTGTTGAATGGGGTGCTGTCGATGAACCAGCCGATTCCGTTAGCGTCGTCGTCGATGAGGATGGTGCCACCGTTGGGGCGACCAAAGGAGTTGTAGTTGGTGATCTGGGCTTCGGCTAGTTGTCCAGTGGGGAGGTCGGTGATTTGGAAGGTTAGGTTGAAGGTGGGGTCGAAGAGAGTAGACCAAAGATTGAGTGGGTTATCTTTGTATATGTTAATTAATGCGGGATTTGAGTTATGGATGTCGAGGAATTGTTGGAAAGGTATGCTGCTGGTGAGAGGGATTTTAGTGAGACTGACTTGAGTGGGGGAATCTCCTTGGATGAGGCTTACTTGATTGACATCAACTTCAGTAGGGCTAACCTGTACTCCATTGATTTGCGTCATAGCGACTTGAGCAATGCCAATTTGAGAGGTGCCAATTTGAGACAGGCTGACTTGGGAGTTGCTTATCTGATTAATGTCGATTTGAGAGATGCTAACCTGACTGGGGCTAGATTGGAATACTGCAACTTGACTGGGGCTGACTTGAGAGATGCCAACCTGATGGGTGCTAACTTGAGCCAAGCTAACTTGACTGACACCAATCTGATGGGGACTAACTTGAGGGGTATTAACAGGGAAGAAATTTTGTTTTGCCACACTATCATGCCAGACGGCAGTATTGAAAATGACCTCATAAGAGTGATTAGTACCCAAGAATTCCTCAGACGCTATGCCACCGGAGAGAGAAGGTTCCCTGGTATTGTTTTGCACCGTGCTGATCTGAGAGGTCAGGATTTGCGTGGAATTATTTTGACCCATGATGAGGTTGTTAAACAGCTCAAATATCCGGCTCATTTGACTAATGCCAACTTGAGTGGAGCGAACTTGGAAGGGTGTACTTTGAGTGGTGTCAACTTTAGAGGAGCCAAGTTGAGTGATACCAATCTTTATCGTGCTATCTTGCGAAGCGCTGACTTGAGTTATGCCGACTTGAGGGGAGCTAATTTGGTTTATGCCGATATGGAAGGAGTTGACTTCACGGGAGCCAATCTGACTAGGGCTAACGTTGACGACGGAAACAGTCTCTATTGGTGCACTTTCTTCCGTAACACTACTATGCCAGATGGAAAAGTTATTGTTGAACCCACCAGTTATGGGGACTGAATTTGAGGAAAGTTTTACTTCTGATAAAAGAGAAGCCGATATTGGGAGACTAGGATAATAAATTTTATCTTCTATCTGATTTTGGATATTATTAGAAACATTTGACAGAAAATTATATGTTCTACCTCCCCAACCATTAAGAAGATTTTCAAGTTGGTCAATAGTAATTTGCCATGTAGAGGGATTTCTCCATTCAACTGCGTTTTGAATGTCGGACACAGGATTAGACAACTCTAATTTGTCTCTTATTTCGTTAAATGGATGTTCGGCAGCTTGTCCACTTAAAGCCCAATTAGCGTATGGTTCCGCTCTGTTAGGCGTA
The DNA here is from genome assembly GCF_034531255.1 of Nostoc sp. ChiQUE01b. Classification (NCBI taxonomy): domain Bacteria; kingdom Bacillati; phylum Cyanobacteriota; class Cyanophyceae; order Nostocales; family Nostocaceae; genus Nostoc; species Nostoc sp. ChiQUE01b. The sequence continues at coordinate 7,173 of NZ_JAVRBM010000154.1, forward strand.
AGAAAAGTATACGTGATTGTATTTTCAGTAACATCTTCAATTCCTTGTCCTGCTTTATCAAGAACTAAAATTGTCTTCCATGTCCATTTAGAAATATTAACTCCATTATTGGCAAAAGCAGTAGAATCCGTATCACCAGGAAATTTTGTTTCCAGAGCATTACTTCTTTTTTGTGGTTTAGAGTTACCACCATAAGTACCAGCGATAATATAAAGTTCTTTGCCTTGTTTTACCAAAGAACGCTCGAACTGTTCAATATTAAACCATGCAGATGCTTTCGTAGGATCGTTGTAGTCACTACTAAAATATTCATTATTATCTACATTCTGTGGGATCAAATTTGTTCCCAGAAAAGTAGCAATGTTGTCTTTTTTAGTATTTGTTCTATCCCCAGAAGGGATTAAATGACCTTGGTCAAAACCAAGACTTTTTCCATTTGAGTCTTGATAATAGGTAGTATCAATCTTTTTCCAGTCTTGTGGAAGTTCTGGATCTCCTAAAAATATTGTATTTGTTGGACGTTTTGCATTACCCCGCCAATTTTGATTCAGTTGCCAGCTTACCCAAGCAGGAGTATTTGTACTGCTATCGTAAGAAACTGCATACTGAGGCTTTTCTAACAGTAAATTCGTAGAATATGGGTTTCTAGCTCCTGGTGATTCAGATGTATATCTAGCTTCAGTTGGATTCCCAAATTGTAGATGAACACTTTTGAAAAAAACATTGTCCAAAACAACTTTTGTATCTCCTTGAATTTCAAATGTTATTTTAGTTTTTAAGCCTCTAAATACTTCTAGCTCCTTACTATCTAAATGAAAAGTTTCAAATCCATTGCGTCCATTTCCAATTTTATAAATATCATTTTCATATTCATTTAAAGTTCCTATTGCATTTTTTGACAAATCTATTTCTTTGGAAAAATTTAATGGTTCAAGTAAAATTAGTCCATTAACATTCCTTGTTATTTTTGTTGCACTTAAAGATATCTTGAGTTTTCCAGATTTTTGTGGTGTATGGATATCAAATCTTAAATCGCCCCAATCAGGTACCTCGATTCCATCATGTGTGATTTTTTTGCGATTTCCTTGCAACACTACACCATAGTTTTGCACTTCATCAACGCTTAAAGCTGCGGATAGAGGAGCTTTTAATAATTGCGTATCATCTTCTGTGTTATCTAATAAATCCGGGTTTACTATAGTGGTAATAGTTTTAATATTGACCAAATCTTTCCTTAAAAGAGGCTCATCACCATTATGGAAAGACCAACCAGCAACGGGCGCATTTGGGGCGAATATCTCACTATTGACCAAACTCATCCACTTGCCGGAAGCCTCAGTTGTG
>NZ_JAVRBM010000155.1:0-7628 GCF_034531255.1 Nostoc sp. ChiQUE01b
TTTTATTCTTCTACCACTTTTTTATGCCGTATTTATATTTCGGATAGGTCTATTGAGCCAAAATGACTATTACCTGCAAACTTCTTTTACAAAATCATGCTCAAGATTGGCAAGAAGCAACTGTGCATCCCTTTCTAAAACAGTGTCAATTAGGTATAATTCAACCCCAGCAATTCAATACATGTTTGATGCAAGATTATCTGTTTGTTGTGGAATTTACGCGGATGGTAGGGCGAGTATTAGCCAGCGCACCTCCAGAACATTTTGATGTGATACTTGGAGGACTGGCAGCTCTTAAAGACGAACTCAATTGGTTTAAAGAAAAAGCTACCCAACGACAACTGGATCTTAATATAAAAAAACAACCAACCTGTAGAGAATATTGTAAATATATGCATAGTCTTGCAGACAAGCCTTATCCTGTGCAAGCAACTGCATTTTGGGCTATTGAATTAGCCTATAATCAAGGTTGGCAACTACCAGGTAAGATGCCTGCACCTTACGATGAATTTGCACAAAGATGGGGAAATACTGATTTTACAAAATATGTAAAACTTTTGTCACAGCAAGCTGATGAGGTTTTAAAAACGGCACAGGAAGATATTCAAAAACAAGCTGAAGAATCTTTTTTAATGGTTGCAAAATTTGAACATAATTTCTGGCAGATGGCTTTTCACACAGTACAGTGTGAATCAAAATAGTTTTCACCGGACGAGTGTGAAATACCCGTAAATTCTTCTTAATTTCCTACAGAAAAACCTAAATTTCACACCCAAAAACCAGTAATATCAAGGGTTAGCGCTTTTCAAATGTGCCATTCAATTATGACCCAACATTGGGAATCAACTTAACCGGAATATGACCTTAGCAAGCTTGCCAAACCTTTGAGTAAAGGTATATTCAATTTCTGCGGAATCACAAATCTCTGTTAGTTTTGATTTCAGCCCAGGAAGTTCTCTAACCTTAATACAGATATTTACATATACATCCTTAGTTTCCACATGAAATAGTCAGCAAATTATATAGACAATAAGCTGGAGATGATACACTGGATATCAAATCTTGCCACTGTTGTAAATGACTATACTTGCTTTTTTATATTGGCGAGTTTTATACTGTGCGATAATGCTGGACGCGATCGCTCACGGGAGACACGGCAACACCGTTGTCGTCTTTTGCAAGTGGTATTAGATTTAAGATGGGGAAATATACTTCTTGGAAAATCAGAAAATTTGGCATCGAACTAACAAATTAAATTCGCAATCTCAAATCCCGGCGATATTTCTAGATAAAGATGGCACTTTAATTGAAAATGTACCAAACAATGTTGATCCGCAATTAATCGAAATGAAAATCGGTGCTCTTGAAGGATTACAAATACTTAGCAAAGCTGGATATAAATTAATTGTGATTACTAACCAGTCGGGAGTAGCACGGGATTATTTTCCAGAATCTGCCTTGATGGGAGTGGAAGCACGATTGAATGAAATATTAGAAAAAGCGGATCTATCGCTAGATGGGTTCTACTACTGTCCCCATCATCCAAATGGTGTAATATTTGAGTATGCAATTGCTTGCGATTGCCGTAAACCTAAACCAGGCTTGATTTTACGTGCAGCTAGCGAACAAAATATAGATTTAGCAAATTCTTGGTTTATTGGCGATAATCTCAGTGATGTAGAAGCTGGACATAGTGCAGGGTGTAAAACGATTTTGATAGATCAGGGTAATCAGTCTCAGCCCCAAATGTCTCGTTTAGGAATTGCTGACTATATTTTGGCTAACCTTTCAAACGAGCGCTATATGATAGTGAATGACTTGCTGCCTTGGGCTAAACTTCAAGCAAAGTTCCCTGATATGTATAGCAAGTAAGGAGATTTATAACATTCGACTTTTAACATTCCTCTGAACCAGTAAAAGATTAGCCTATGAACTTAAGCATTCAACAGATCGTGCCAGAGGACGTTGCATTAATGGAAGCTCTATTAGCGACCTTTGGTGAGGCATTCGATGAGGTGGAGACCTATGGAAATCCCCCTAGCGCAGACTACCTGCGGCAACTGCTCGATAGTGACTACTTCATTGCGATCGCCGCATTGAAAGAAGGTGAGGTCGTTGGCGGTCTTACTGCATACGAGCTTAAAAAGTTCGAGCAGGAGCGCAGTGAGATTTATATCTACGATCTCGCTGTTGCCGCCGCACACCGACGGCAGGGGATCGCAACGGCATTAATTCAGAAGCTGAAGGAAGTAGCAGCAGCATGTGGGGCTTATGTCATTTTCGTCCAGGCGGATATTGGTGACGATCCAGCCATTAAACTTTATACAAAGCTAGGCGATCGCGAAGACGTATTGCATTTCGACATAGCAGTTAATAGCGGCAATGACAATGCCTAATGCCTATCTGAGTAGTGGTTTTTTGAGAAGAGCATACTAGAGAGCGGGTCAATTTTTTACCATTTTAAATATCACGGATGATAATCTGGGCAATTTTCACTATCCCATCCATTCGGGTGTATCCCGCAGACTAGCACGTTGTCCCCATACTCAACTCCGTGATAGTTAGCGCAACCGATGCAAACTATTGGTCGGCTAACTTGGTCATCAAAATCAAAATCAAAATTATCATCTTCCGATTCATCTGCTCGAACTAAGGATGCATTACAGTTGGGGCAGGTTTGAATATCTCGCCCCAAGTCTCTAACTAGACAAGTGAGCGCTTGCCACGAAGTCATGGACTCACCACTGTTGCTAATATCAGTAGTGAGTGACGAAAAATAGGGGTAACTGCATTGGCATACGACCATTTCAGCATCAGTATGCGGATCGTAGTGAGCTTCTAGATATTCTTGGGCAATTCTCCAATTCTGTTGCTTAGAAATACTTTGTGGCTCCCCTTTATAGTTTACCTCCCACAGTTTATCATCGTGAAAAATCCTAAGAGAAAATGATGTATAGTCATGAGCTAGATTTTCTAGTTCGCAATGACTTTTGGCATTTTTGTAATCAAAAGTGCGATGCTCAACCATTAGCTTATGCTCACGGGGATAAGACTGGATTACCAAATACTCCCCTTCATAAAAGGGATTATATTTGGTAGCGATTCTTTCGTTGAAAAATAAGAAATCCCGTTCAGTATCCATATAGATAAATTGTAATCTTTCATTTGTAAAACATAGCTAACAGAGTGAACGTTGATATGTTTTGAAGATTAATTCTTGCCCAACGCTTGCCTTCGTACCTCACTATAGGCAACAAATACAATACTTAAAACTTGTGCTTGAATTAACTACGAATGCAGATGGGTGGTCACAAGTTAGCAATAGCATTACTAAAAACCCAATACCGACTTGAGTTGTTTGTTTAACTAATGAACTGAGGCGATCTCTGATATTAAAAATTTTCATTCATCCTCCTAAACCAGGAAAAAACTTACTCCAAACACTTTGCTCTTTTGAAGCTAATTCTTCTGAACCTAGAACATTCTGTAACCCTTGCTGATTACTCTGAATCTCCTGCATATTGAGAGCGTGAATAGTTTGGGCTAACTCTGGATTGTCTTCTAACAATTCAGCCTCAAAACTTAACTCTTGCTGCAACAATTGAGCATTTCGGCGCAAGGAAATCTGCTGATTTTGTCGCCGTCTGATAAGGGATTCAGTCAGATGTAATTGCTCTTCAAAACTTAAATCATCGTATTCACTGTTATACATGAGAATTCTTCTCCGATTAGCTTAAAACTTAATTTTTAGGAAAATTAACGACACTGTTCAACTAATTAAAAATGTTTGATCCCTCCATAAAGTAGCTGATATCCCAGCCTCAATCTCGTAATAAATTCATCAGTATTACGATTACCCCAAACAGGATTACTACGGCTTTTCATCCAGTTAATCGAGCTATGACAAATCTCTTGATGACAACGGTAGCACGTAGGAAATGTTGATACTCCAATAACATCATTGCCATAGTAAGCATGATGGATCTCTTCACTTTTATTAGTCAGACAGACTACACAATAATTGTGAGTTTTTCGGTGAGCGAGTGCTACTTGTTTCTTGTACTGTTTGGGATTACCATATCGAGCGTTCCAGTTTAATTGTTTGGGTATCCGAGATTTTCTAGTAATAGAGTTACCCCCTTTTCGTTTAATTCTTGTCCTGTTAATTCGTGCCACTTTTGTTTGATTTCCTGAAAATGCGGTCTTCTCCCTAATTCTGTTGCCCATTTTCTAATTTCTTCATACCAGTCAGTCTGCTGCTGTGAGGATTGCTGATTATTTTTATAACTATTAACAGTGTCATTATTCGGCTTGGAATCTTGTTTTTGTTCCAGACCTTTGATATCAAATTCCGGGATTAGGGCAACAAAGGGATTAGACCGAGTGGGAATCACCAAGGCATATCGAACTCCGGCTTTATCTAACAGTTCGCAAGCCTGTCGCAAGACCTCCAAAATCTCCTTTTTAACGTTTACAAAGTCTTGGGGATGGTCAAGGATATAACTCGATGTTTGACCCATCGCAATAAAGCAAACGTTTTTCAGAGATGGGCGGCTAAATCCGGTTTCCCCAGAAAGTGGAGACTGGCCCATAAACACCCCATGTCCTTTAAGTCCGGCGGTGAATTTGATGACATAGTTCCAAAAACCCTGCAAATCTTTAGCAGTATCAGCATCAACCATTCCTGGAAGTCCCTTGCCACCACCAAATACAGAGTCCACCTCATCCTGAGCAAGAAATAATTCGGGAACACCGTGACATTCACCACCAACAATTGATACTCTTGCTTTCTGCTTGTCAATTTGGTCTGTGGCAAAGGTAATCCAATCTCTTAACGCTTTCATGCCGTCAAACTTACGGCTGAACTTGCACAACCATCTGGTGACATCATCCTTTGGATCGCTGCCGATGACAATTGCTGGTGTTTGAGATTTTGCACCAATTTTGTTGATAATCACTCCTGCTAAAGTTGATTTGCCAGATTGTGTTCCACCAGAAAGGTAAAAATGGTGATTGCTGCGAAGGGTCATATTTTGATTAGATGCAGCATCACACAGTTCATCAATCCAAGCACCATCAATTCTGATGTACTCAGGATAATTAGCTGCGATCGCTTGGAGAACTTTCATCGCACCCGGATTAATCACGGACTGCACAAATTCTTCATCAATATCAGCAATATCGGGATTGGGAATACCAGCCGGTGAGGGTGATTGTTGTGCTGGTGGTTCTGGAAGAGTTACCAAACCTTGCAATTGATATTCAGCAATCCACCGGGGGCGCTCTTGGACTGGTAGCCGATTCACATAATCAGCAACTCTGCGTTTAGCTGCGATCGCAGTAGTGACATAATCATAAACAGCCTCACCTTGCAAATGCTGTTTAAGTGCTTTGAGGTCAGCTTCTAGCAAAGACTGGTAAACTTTTTCCTTACTTTCGCTGATTTGGGCGGATACCCCAAATAAGCCAGCACTTAGCGTTCCAGCACCAAGCAGCATCCCAGTTGTTATTCGGTCAGTATTTAAGAAAAAAGGAGCAGACAGACACATAACTGCACTCGTTCCTAAAGAACATAAGATAGTTCGTTCTGCATGAATAACGCTACTGGCAGTTAGACGTTGTAATTCAAATGGCATAAACTTATCTCACCCCCAAAGCAACACCAGCTGCAACTAAAGTCAAGAAGATAAACAGAAATATTACTCCAGGCATTAAGCCAATGGTGAAAGTTTTGCGGTTGAAGCCGAATCCTTTAATGACTAAGCCAGCAAAGTTAAACAACCCCACTGCCAAACCGCAAATGCAAATCATACCAATGATCCACACTAAGAATCGACTGACTGGGCTAGCAACTGACAGAAAACCCATCAACATTGACAGCCCAACTCCACAAACTGCATATCCAACAAAAGATAGTTTTATCTGCATATATAGTCAGCTCCCGTTAACAATTTGGGGGAGGCACAAGAGCAACAATGCTGTCCCTAATCTCAGTCCGGGAGAAGTATAAATTATCCCCTTTGGTGTTTCGACAAATATATGCTTCTTTGTCCGGGGGTTCTGGTTGACAGTTTTCTTCTACTGTGTAAGTATCACCACAAAATCTAAAAGTTTTTTTCAGCATCTTTCAAAACCTAAAACTATCACCTACTTCATCAAACGCTTTCTCGTATCCCCCCAACTGCCGTTGCTGTTCAACAGAACCAAAGGCATGACGGATCACTGCCTCTCCATGTAACGCCCTGGTTCGCTGCAAATCCTCCTCAACCTTCATAGCTTCACTCGAATATGCCAATTGGTTTTTATACATCTCTGCCAAGGATTGCAACTGCTTGAGCCTGTGCCGGGAAAATTTAGTGTGCAACCACTTCTGTGCTTTTAGAGTGCCAGCCACCTCTGCTTCATCAAGAACCTGCTTTGCTGTAGTGTAAGCTGGCAATGTGTAGCGATCGCGGATTGATGAAGGTAAATTCCCCTCAATTTGGGTAGCATCCCCAACTCTTAAATCCGTTGATACTACTCCATCATTTTTACTACCAAACAAGCCAGGAAGCCATTTACCTAACATTCCCTTCTCCCCTCTAACTACTAATTAAAGAATTCAGAAGTCAGGAGCCAGAATAAAGAATTGTAGTACTGAATGAATAGACTATAAAGCATTAAATTTTCACTTTTCAAATCTACCTATTCAGTTCTCCTGAATTTTGACTCCTGACTCCTGTGTATAAGTCTGCTGAACTTGTTGAACTTGTGACCCAATGTACCGGGTTATGCCATATATCCCCATGAACGAAAACATCAAAACTGTTATTGCTGCGATCGCAGTTTGAGCCATCATTCCCCGTTGCATCAATTCCTCAATCTGTCTATTGGAATGCGATCGCGCCTTTGACTCATCAATAAGTTGCTGGACTACCAGGAATTCTTCTGTTGTCAGATTTTCTAGTGTTAAGCCGGACAGACTCAACTCTCCGTCCTTCTTCAGGTGAATATTTAATTGTTTGTGACGAGTCTGCTCTTGTTGCTCCATATATTGCCACGCCCAAAACGAGGGTTAATAGCAGCAGATTCAGTACTGCTGCTACCAAGATCAATTTATTCGGTCGCATCTGCATTGCTAGCAGAGAGATAGAGCGATGCAATCTCCTGACCGAAACGAAAAAAGGCTTCTGGTTCTCCCTTATAATCTCTGGCGTACTCCGCGATTTCTGCTAGATATTCATTGGTTACACCATCTAAATCTTCAATAGTTTTTTGTGCCTCTCTATGAGCGAACTCTCTGACTCCTTGGTTAATACCAGTGCTAAAAGCAGAAATTTCTTCTAACTTCTGTTTTGCTTGGTTGGCAAGAGCGATTTTGTAATCATTCATGCCCTCTTGTGCTTTTTTAGTCTTGGCTCTTGGTCTTTTAGCTGCTTTTCCATTCGAGACATGACTAGTAGCAAGTGTACCAAATTGCCCACGCTCAAGAATTATCTGGTCAGCGAGACTCATAGCATCATCATCACTTAATGTATCTGAATCAAGCCCACGCTTCTTTAACTCTGCTAGTAAGTCTTCCTCTGAGAGATTAATCGCGGATTTCTCACAAAATCTGAAAAAATGGGATCAAAAACTGCGACAATGTA
>NZ_JAVRBM010000156.1:0-7502 GCF_034531255.1 Nostoc sp. ChiQUE01b
GTTTTGCAGACGAGTCGGAGGGGCGACTCTCCGGCTTAGTTTAACTATGGTAGAAGAACAAGAGGTGAATATATTCAATTTTTATACATAGCTCAAGGTTAGCTTAAAGAACTTGAAACTCATCTTTTACTTTCAATTCGTGTAGCATTAGCTGTTGCTGAAGTGATAAATCCAGTTATTAATCAGTGTAAATTAGTTGGCAAAATTCTACTGGGTTTAATTCGATCTCTTGAAAGTAGAGCGTAGCAGGGTGTGATTCTTTCTGATCGCCTACACCCTACACCCCACACCCCACACCCCACACCCTCACTCTATGCCGAAGCCGTTAGATCCCAAGTGTCAGCTATGTTCCAAACTACCAACAACTCAAGCCAAAGTTTTACATGGAACAGTAGGGGATGGGTGTTGGAATCCACGCATTTGCCACAATCGCCGCTCATTCTATCGCCACCGCTCCCAGAAGAATTCAGCAGAAATTGATTCAGTAACAGTCGAACCACCAGCAACATATTTTGCAGTGCTGTATTTGTATAAAGAACCAGGGGATAAACCATTGCACGCCTTGGGCGCAGAACTCTGGCTGGGGCAACAGCCTATTTGTCGCTTAGAACCAATTCACTGTTTTGGGTTAACGGCTGGTAAAATACGCGCCTATACAGATCAGGTGTTGCAGGCTTTTGCATCTCAATATAGTGTTTCACTATATCAATATAAGGATATGTTTGAGATTGCCTCAAGCTACTGCCCAGTGCGTCCTTGTCCCTTGCATCCAGAATAGTAATTCAAAATTCAAAATTCAAAATTATTTAGAATTATTTGGTTTAGTTTTAACTACTATAGCTGCAATAACTTTGATGATTTCTTCATTTTCTTTAATCAAAGGTAATAATTTATTATCCTCAACAATACCAGTAGTAACTAGTATTCTTAACCAATATTTTGTTTCTTTAGCTTCTTTTAAAGAAATTTGCAATTTACTTACAAAATCAGCTTTACTTTGTGCTGATTGAGATTCTTCTACATTAGCACCAATCGACACAATTCAAAATGCAAAATTCAAAATGCAAAATTAATCAAAGTATTTTCATTACCGAGTTAATCTACAAGCTTCTCCTACTCCATTTTCATAGATTAATAATTTTGAATTTTGAATTAATAATTTTGAATTAGAGCGAAGCGAATGAGGTTCCAGACCGAATTAGCTGTTTATATAAAACTCTTCCTACTCCGGGCTTTTCATCTAGAGTTTTGCACAAATTGACAATTCTTACTGCAAAGTTAAATGTTCTATCTGTGATATGCTGTTGTTGATTCATTATTACATAAATTTATTTCCAATAAATATTTTAATTTTACTAGTACAATTTTACTATTAATAATTTTGAATTTTGAATTTTGAATTTTGAATTCGAGATGAAAATCTGGGATGTGCTGGATGAGTTGTCTGAATCTCCACCAACTTCTTCCCTTGATGCTATGTGGGATTGTTTGGATGCCGAGCTAGAAAATTTACCCTTGGAGGCACAGTTATCAACCGCAGCGCTTGCCTTCAGTCAAATTGCGGATATTCTCAAGTCTCGTGCCGAAGTGCTGTTGCAAGATACCCGCGATCTCAATAACCCAAAGGGGCCAATTGTTAGCACCGATCTCTTTGCTGGTCTAGTGCGGACAACAATGCACCTAGATTTAGATGATTTGATTGAGCCGCAAACACCACAAACCTTTAGACCACATGGCCCACACCAATTTTCATATCCTAACCAGGAGGGTGATTCTGTAATAGCACCTGTTGAAAAAGCGAATGTTTTGGCAATGCTCGATGAGGTGACAACTTTAGAAGATGTCCGTAATTTGGCATCAGATGAGGATGTTCAAAAATGGCAGAGCGCGATCGCTAACTATCTGATAAATGTCAAAGATGAGATTTCTTTAGTTAAACTGCAACGTGTGTTGCAAATGCCGATGGTGGAGGTGTGGTTAGGATTGTTGCTTGGTGGTTTTACCTTGGAGCAACGTGGAGATTTTTATAACAGTCGGAATATTTGGGTGAAAAGCTCAGAAACTTCGGACATTTTCAACGTACAAACTTGAGACTTTCAACACTAGAGCTAAACATATCTGTAAATATGCTCATCACCGTCCGTTCTCGCAGTTTAATATTACCACTGACTGACATCCCAGATTGCAGAAGTACTTTACGCCCATTAATCGAAATCGATTGTTGCTCCAGGCGTACTTTAGCAGGGAAACGATAGAAAGGATAAATTTGGTCTGGTGGTAAGGCATCAGATCCAATCCATACTAGTTTACCTTTGACATCGCCAAACTCACTAAAAGGAAATGAATCAATTCTGACATCAACTATCATCCCCTCTTTAACAAAACCAATATCTTTGTTGGTGATGTAAACTTTAGCAATCAGAGCATCATCAGGAACAATTTTGAGAATTGGTTCGCTGGATGTGACTACAAATCCAGGTGTATGTGCCTTAAGTTCAAAAACTGTACCATTAACTGGGGAATTGATCGACTGATATTGAAGATTCATTTGAGTTTGGCTCAACTGAGAATCATTTTCGGCAATTTTCTTATTATTTTCGACAATGGCTTTAGTAAGCTGAGAATCAATCTCGGAAATTTTTTTGTTATTATCTGCAATTTGGGTGAGCCAATCTTTGCGAGAAATAGCTACAGTTGATTGCAACTTAGCTTGTGCTTGGTTAATAGCAGATTGTAAACGAAATCCTTCTTGGGTAAGCTGGTCAATTTCTGATTGAGCGTTTCTAACTTCTTCTTGTTGCTTAAAGTATTGAATTTTAGAAATTGCCCCATCATTCATTAAGGGGGTAATATTGTCAAGAATCCCCTGATTCATTTTGAGAGTATCTTGTGTGCTAACCAATTTAATTTGGCTTTGGTTGAGTTGACGACTTAATTGGTCAACTTCCAATTTTGCAGCAGTGAAGCGCGCATTCAATTCTTCAGAAGTAGAGAACAATCGTTCTTTTTGTTCGATGGAAAGTCCACTGCTAGAGCCTGTACCATCTAGTTGGGCACGATATAAACGGTTCTCTGCAACTAGAGCAACCCGACTTTTGGTAAGGTCAAGCATTTCATTTGTGACTTGAACATCAGTGGCACTGATTGTAGACCCACCTCTCATTTGAGACTGATAAAATTGATTTTCTCTGAGTAAAGATAGACGAATTTTCTTCAAAGAGTCGAGTTGAGCATTAGCAGTAGTGGGATCAAGCCCGATAAGATGTTCGCCAAGTTTAACCTGCTGTCCATCTTCAACGTAAATTTCTTTAACTACGCCACCAATAGGAGCCTGTATTTCTTTAACCGTACCTGTTGGTTCTAACTTCCCAGTAGCAGAAACTGCTTCTTCAATTTTGGCGAAGTTTGCCCAAATAATTGTACCAGTTGTAACAGCTATCAAACCCCAAAGGATAGCTCTTGACCATTTGCGAGATTGACGGAGAATTACAGGTTGGTCGAATTTGGGGATATAACGGGGAGCAGTATTAACTGGTCTTGGCTGAATATCGGATGTCTCAGTTGATAACTGTTCCAATTGTTGAACAGAAGTTATTGCTGGATTTTGAGAACTGCCATTGCCATTGTTGGAGTGTTTGCCATTTCCACTCCCATTTCCATTCCCATTATTACTATTGCCATTATTAATACTCATAATTATTTAGCTGTTAGCGATTAGCTTTTTATAAATAGTAGACTTGTCGCTTTATAAAAAATTGGTGTGTGGAACCCTTGCTCTGCCTGGCTTGAAAAATCCAAAAACCTTATTAGGCGACAACTCTAGTAGTTAGCGATCAGTTTTAGCTATTGCTAGTTCGTAAAATATATCTTTCTACTTATCCGTTTAAACTTGAGCCTCCTGTTGTTGGTATAGACAGTAATAAAGCCCTGTTAAATCCATGAGTTCTGCATGAGTTCCCTGTTCAGCAATTCGTCCTTGGCTCATCATTAAAATTACATCGGCATTTTGAATTGTCCCTAGCCTATGGGTAATGAAAAATACTGTCCTTCCCTTAAATACTTGGGCTAAATTCAAGCAAACTTGGCGTTCAGTGGCATAGTCAAGTGCGCTGGTAGCTTCATCCAGAATCAACAGTGGTGGGTTTTGTAGTACAGTCCGAGCGATCGCAATTCGTTGTCTTTGTCCCCCTGATAAAGCTGAACCTCTCTCTCCGACTCTAGTTTCATAACCCGATGGCAAATTCATGATAAAGTCATGAGCGCAAGCAATCTTAGCAGCCTCTACAATTTCTGATGGTGTGGCATCAGGCATAGTTAGGGCAATGTTTTCTTGTACCGTGGTATCAAATAACAAAGTGTCTTGCAACACCATGCCGATTTGTTGACGTAGGGAGTAGAGTTCTACCTTATTAATGTCATAGCCATCAATTTTGATCCGACCGGAGTCTAATTCATAAAGTCGAGGTAAGAGTTTGGTTAATGTGCTTTTCCCAGCACCACTTTGACCTACAACTCCAACAAACATACCAGCTTCGATATCAAGGTGAACATTATTAAGTTGTGGGTTGGGGCTTTTAGCGAAGCTGAAAGTAACACTTTCGTATTGAACTGCACCAACAATAGCTGGCATTGGGATGTTATTACGCCCAGCAATTTCTGTTTCCTGGGGAGTATCGAGAATATCAGCCAAGCGTTCTAGAGATAAAGCAGTTTCTTGGAAGTTCTGCCACAATTGAATTAATCTTAACAAAGGACTTGTCACATAACCTGCGATAATGCGGAAAGCAATTAACTGTCCCAGAGTTAATTTTTGCTGTAATACTAGATATGCCCCTACCCACAGAAGTAGCAAACTGGATAATTTGTTTAGGAAGTTAGATAGAGAGCTAGCAGTATTAGAAGTTAAAACATTTTCAAAACTAGCGCTGATATATTTTCCATAGCGAGATTGCCATTGCCATCTAGAATTAAGTTCGATATTCTGTGCCTTGACAGTTTGAATCCCAGAAACCACTTCAACTAAATACGATTGAGTTTCAGCATTGCGTTCAGCTTTAGTTCTAGTTTGGCTGCGAATAATGGGTGCAAATATAAAAGTAATGAGTGCAAAGAGCGGTACTGTTGCCAGCGCTACAATCGTTAGCAGCCAGCTATAAAAAATCATTACTACAATATAAATTACAGAGAAGATAGCATCTAGAACAACAGTCAGGGCAGTACCAGTGAGGAAAGAGCGAATATTTTCTAATTCGTTTATCCGGCTGGATATTTCCCCAACAGGGCGCTTCTCAAAATAACGCAGTGGTAAGCGTAATAGGTGGTCGATTACTTCCGAACCCAAACTTAAATCGATCCGGTTAGTGGTATCTACAAACAAGTTGGTACGTAGCCAAGTAATAATGCCCTCTACTATAGCCATCGCTATGAGCAGAAATCCCAGAACATTGAGAGTATTAATCCCGTTTTGAATGATAACTTTATCAATAATTACTTGGGTGATTAAAGGGTTTGCTAGACCCAACAATTGGACAAATAGTGAAGCAATAAATACTTCAATTAAAACAGTACGATGCTTTTTGATGGCAGGCAGAAACCAACTTAAGCCAAATCGCTTTTGAGGAGTTTCTTTGGTCGGTTGCAACAGAAGTACTTGCCCCTCTTCCCCCCAAGTTTCAGCAAAATCTGCTGGCTTTTTACGGATAATGCCTTGTTCTGGAATGCCAAGAACTAGTTCTTTTTCAGTGGCTTTGTAAAGAATTGCATAGCTATCTTGCCAGGGTATCAAAACTGGTGTGGGTAGTTTAGATATTGCGATGGCGGGAACATTCACCAATTGAGATGTAAGTCCCATCAATTCTGCCAAAGCACCACATAATTGAATGGAAATACTGCTAGTGCGCTCAAAGTTACTGACTAAGGCACGACGCAAGACATCGCGGCGAAATGGCATTCTGTTATGTTGCGCTAGCATTTGAAAACAGGCAAGAGTTCCATCTACAGGGCCACGACCCGATATATGCGGGTATTTAATTCCTTGCCCTGCCTCTACTTCTTCTGTTTCTTCTGGGCGCTCTGGAGCGAATGGAGCGTTTGCCCAAATTCCAGTATCTGACAATGAGGCGATGTTAATGTCAGATTCAGCCATCGGCAGTGTCGGATCGGTAAAACCAACTAAGCGAACTTCTCCAGTAATGTTACCTCGATCTGAGCCAGGATAAAGTCTTTCGCCAACATCATAGTTAGACCCTTTACTGCTAACTAACCATAGTAAATTAGGGTCTAATTGCTGAAGCGATGTTTTGCCTGGGGGCAAGTTCAGGATTGTGGCTTGTTTTACAGTCGCAATCGCAAGTTCTTTAAGATTATCGGGAATCTTGCCCCGGCGTTCTAATTCTGCACCCAATAAATCAAAAACTTCAATGAGACTGCAATGTTTGCAAAAAGCATTCGCTATAGCAGATTCGAGTTCTATTAGACTTAAAAAATCTGAGGCTTTTAGGGTTAAGCAAAGAGTTTCTACCGAAGCGATCACAGTTTCACACGGTACACCACGTAGCAAGCTTGTCCAACCAATGATTCCTCCTGGTTTTAGTAGTTGTAGAGTATCAGGGGCAGAAGCATCTGGGGCATATCCTAATAAACGGGCTTGCCCCTGGTAAAGAATGGCTACTCTAGCTGGAAGGGTTTCTCTAACCAAAATTGCTTGCCCCATACGATAACGCAAAGGTTCAAGTTTTGCTGCAAGGAGCTCAACACTGGTTATAGAAAGCTGATTAAATGGGTAGATGGTGGCGAGGAATTCTTGAATCGTGGTAGTGCTTTCTATCATCTTGTTATTAAAACTGGAGCAGGTGCATCATCAAGTATGGTCAATTGCGCTTTGCTGATTTCTTCGGCTAACCAAGTCTCAAATAAATGATTCAGGAGGGTGGAGCGCATGGCATCATCTAATTGAGCCGGAATTAGTTTTTCCAGTCGCACAATCACAAACCACTCATCCAATTTCATCGGCGGCCATAACTGTCCTGGCTGTGAAATGGTCAGTTTCTGTGCGATCGCTGGGTGGGGTTGACTCATGGGCACAGGCCCTAGCATCCCTTGAGTCTGAGCTTCAGCACCTTGTGAATAAACACTTGCACATTCAGCAAAGGTCTGTTCTCCTGCCTTGATACGGAAATAGAGTTCTTGGGCCACCTCTGCATCGGATGTACGGATTAGCGAATAAATTACTTTGTCTAGCTGAGACTTACATTGCAAAAAATAAGATTCTAGCTTTGTCCCCCAAGTAGCTTGCTTTAACTTCTCAATTTTCAGTTCTCGCATTGCAACAGCTTCTAGTTGCTCAAGGCTCATGCTGTAATACTTTAAAGCTTTTGCCTGCGCTTCTGGTGTTGTCAGCTGATTGTTTTGGTAGAACTGCTCTATGACAATAGCTTTCTCTTCTATAGTTATAGCAACGGACAAGGCGATTAGGACGCTGTGCG
The DNA here is from genome assembly GCF_034531255.1 of Nostoc sp. ChiQUE01b. Lineage (NCBI taxonomy): Bacteria > Bacillati > Cyanobacteriota > Cyanophyceae > Nostocales > Nostocaceae > Nostoc > Nostoc sp. ChiQUE01b. The sequence goes on from NZ_JAVRBM010000156.1 coordinate 7,485, forward strand.
AAGCACATCTTCCATAGC
>NZ_JAVRBM010000157.1:0-7396 GCF_034531255.1 Nostoc sp. ChiQUE01b
TTCCCTTTACATTTTCCCATAAGTGGTAAATCTTCCAAAACTCGATGCTCCCATACAAAGCCCTCAAATATCCTACACCTCTAACGTTTCACCAAATTCAGCAACAGTTAGATAAAGACAGCATACTGTTGCAATATTCCTTGGGTAAAGAACGCAGCTATTTGTGGGTAGTAACTACCAATTCTCTGCAAAGTTACGAACTTGCTAAAGAAGAAGAAATTGAGACAGCCGCCAAAAAATTACACACACTATTGAGGGCTAAAAGAATGTCGGGAATGCCAATAGAACCAACTATCGAAGCTACTAGTAAACTTAGTCAACTCATCCTCAAACCTGTAGCTCAACAGTTAGGGCAAAAACGCTTAGTGATTGTGGCTGATGGTGCGTTGCAATACATTCCGTTTGCGGCATTAACTGACCCGTTCTTCTGGTGGATCAATCATTGCTTGGATTAATCAAAAGCCTTATATTGTAGCTCTCAACAATATGGAAGTTAAAACTCGTGCCAATGGAACACCTTTATTTAATTTGGCAGTAGAAATTTCTCGTATTGAGCAAGTATTAAATGGACAATAGCAACCGTTAATTTGCAAAACTCCGATTACCGACTTATTTAAAAAGTCGGTAATCTTGCTTTTAAAGAATGATATATAGCTACGATATATAATTTTTTTCTACTGTAATCATTAGGCTATTATCAATCTATAGCATATCTTAATTATAGGCAAGCAAACAATCTATAATTTTACAGTTTATGAATAATATTTCGACAAGCAATAATTGGGATACTTCGCTTTACGAAGATAAACACGCCTTTGTCTGGCAATATGGCGAAGACTTATTCCAATTACTCAACCCTCAGCCCGGAGAATCCATTTTGGATCTCGGCTGTGGGACTGGACAACTCACAGATAAAATTGCCCAAGCTGGGGCTGAAGTAATGGGAGTCGATCATGCACCCGCGATGATAGAAAAGGCCAGACAAAACTATCCCCATATCCACTTTGATGTTGCTGATGCTATAAACTTTCAAGTAGATAAGCCATTAGATGCTGTGTTTTCCAACGCTGTATTGCATTGGGTGAAACAAGCAGATAGCGCGATCGCTTCCATACATAAATCCCTCAAACCCGGAGGGCGTTTTGTCGCAGAATTTGGAGGTAAGGGAAATGTAAAGGCGATCGCCACAGCTTTATACAGTGCTTTAGAGTCCATTGGTATCCCTCAAGCACAAGTAGAGAATCCTTGGTATTACCCCAGTATTGGTGAATACAGCAGTCTATTAGAACAGCAAGGCTTTGATGTCATTTATGCTATCCTGTTTCCTCGCCCAACTCCCCTAGCAGAGGGAGAAGCTGGCATCGCAAACTGGATTAAAATGTTCGCCAGCGCTTTCTTAGCCAGACTTTCACCTGAGCAACAAATACAAATAATTCCCGTCGTTGAGGAATATCTAAAGCCAACACTATATCAACAAGGAACTTGGACAGCAGATTATCGAAGAATTCGCATCGTTGCCGTTAAACTTTAATTTGTGCGAATTTTAACTTGTACCTTAATTACGAATTACGAATTAGTTTATGTATATACCTAAATTGTGCGATCGCCCTTGGCGTTGGCGCAGCTATCGCCAGACATCGTTTTCATTACTACTAACCATTACCCTCACGGCTTTACTAGTCCCGCCCTCACTAGCACAAACCCGTTCCATACCGTCGCCATCTAGTGCGCCTTTAGAACTAGACTTATTGACCAAGCCAAAAGACTATGTAATCACAGCTACCACCATTCATCCAGAACGATTAACCGTTCCCAGTTTATGGTGGGCACAACAAAACTCCGAAAAAAAGCTATTGGATAATTGGATCGCATATCCAGCTTCTAACAAAGAACCTGCACGAGTAGACTTAATCGTGAATCAGCAAATTTGGAGCTTACTAGAGTATATGGAGCGGTACGACTTCGTAAATCGCTTGGGTAGCGCTGCACGGAACTTTGGCTACAACGTTCGGGTATTTAACTATCAAAAAGAACCCTTAGCAACCTACACTTGCAACTTTAGTATAAGTCCAGCTTTATGCAGTATCCAAACCACTATTAAGAACAAGATAGGGTTAGAGCGTTTACTGTAGTAATTTTAGATTTTAGATTTTGGATTTTGGATTAAATTTCAATCTAAAATTGTGAATCCAAAATCTAAAATTGAATTGCCCAATTCCCAATTAAACTTTCATTTTGGCGAATAAAGACTCGTATTGTTTGATTGCTGATGGAGGTAAGGGAAGTAAAAATTCACTTTTATCGAAAACTTTGCGATCGCTCTCTAACAAACTCCATAATGGTTCTTGGATATCGGAAGCAGCAATATTTGTAGAAATTGGCGAATTACTTTTAGTCAGCACCGAAATTTGTTTAGCTGTGCTTGGTTGCCAACAAAAATCAATCCATTGATCTGATAAAGTATCCTTAGTAATCCCTGCGGGACGTACCCATAAGTCCGCCCAAATTGCTGTTCCTGATTGGGGGATAACTGCTCCAAGTTGCGGATAACGTCCGAGAATAGGTAATACATCGCTTGACCAACCAACCGCTAGCCAAGTGTCTTCCATAATTAGAGGTTCCAAATAGTTATTGGAACTGTAAAACTTCACCTGTTGGTTTAATATCTGTAATTCCTTTTCCAAGTCTGGTACTTGGTCAAGATTCTCTGTATTATAAGATTTTCCTAGCTTCTTTAAGACCAAACCAATAACTTCTCGTGGTTGATTAAGTAGGGAAATCTGTTGCTGCATTCCATCTCGCCACAAATCACTCCAATCTTTGGGCGTCCATCCCAATTTTTGCAACTTGTCACGGTTATAAACAATTACTGTACTACCCCACCTGTAAGGCGCACCCCACACCTTCCCTTGTATATCCAAGTTACCTTGGTCGTTACGCGTTACCAGTTGTTTCCACCTTTCATCTAAAGCAGACCACTGCTTTAATTGGTTTCCCTGCACTTCTTGGAGTGGTTGAATCAGTTTTTGCTCAATAGCTGCTTTTAACCAGTAATCTCCCAATGTCACTAAGTCTGCATCAGCTGTTTTTTGACCTTGCATAAAGGGTATAAAGCGTTTCCATCCCTGCTCATCAGTGGCTTTGGGTTTTTGCTGCCAATTTTGTAATTGATGAAATAAACCTTGTATCTGCTCGACTGGAGCAAACTTTAACTGCACCTGTTGCTGCAAACCTTTGTGGAACTGATTCACCACCTGACCAGGTATAGAACCTTTTAATAACTGTACTTTTAGTTGCGCCTGCTTGTTTCCACCACAGCCAAAAAGCAGTTGTGAAAGTGCCAGTGTGCTTGTACCTAGCAAAAAAGACCGTCGATCCATTGATTTTGGATTTTGAGATTTTTGATTATACCTAATATTAAGCAGAGATTCACCAGAGGCTGACTAGCTGAAAAAGTGGAGTTGGAAAATTATCGGTATTTTTTCTTGATAATAGGGTTAATTTTGAATATTTGACTCAAATTAGCGATTTTTTGTCAAATTAATACCCAAAGATTAATTTTTATCCATAAATTTCCTTGATGGTACTTATGGTGGAACCTTACTTCTATTTAGAACTAATGATTTAAATGTTACATTTCGACCAAAAATTATCAATACTTAAAAAATCCATAAGTATCGTTAAGGTTGGGAGTAAATTGAATAACATATAGAAAATGTACGAATAAAGGTATTAAATGGAGCTATTACAGCAGCAGATCCTGACTTTAAGCCAAAAGTTAGATGCCCTGTGCCAAGTAATTGAGCAGCTTGATGGTAAAGTTACCCAAACTTTCTCAGAGTGTTCTTTAGCGAATACACAAGCGAATACACTAGCAAAGGATAATTGCCAACAAAGTGGCGCGGCTGGGGGCTACCAGTTTAAAGGACGTAACAATTTAAATCCAGAAATGGAACACAAAGATGTGTTAACAGATGGCATTTATCTAGACATGCATCGTCAAGGTGGAGATAATATAACACCAGAAATTCAAATACAACGACTGACAGCGCAATTAACAGCAGCGTACAATCGCATTGCTGCTTTAGAAGAACAATTACTTAGAGAGAGAATTCATTAAATTTAGCCTGAAGTTCAACGAATTAAAAAAATAGATTGAGGTAAGACAAGCCTTTAGGTTCAATATCGAGTGGTGGTTTTATGAGCATATACTTAGATATAAGTAAGTAATTCAGCCATCAAATGATAAAAAAGTTAAACACACTATTACATATCTTTACGTAATAGTGTGATATATCTACCCATAGGTTTTTAGTAAATACCTCACTATGAAACAAAAAAAACAACCCTAAGACTGGTGTCGTTAGGGTATTGTATGTTTCAAAAACCAAGATTTTCTTTTTAATTTGTGTTTTTCTCATTAGCGTTTTTGGCATCTTGTTATCAAATTGGTTGATGACAAGCCAGACAGCTTTCGCAAAAATTGACCTTTTACAACCTGCTCCAACTCAACCGTTAGGCTATTACGACTATTTCGGCAAACTGCTGAGTCCTCAAGAAGCATCACAACTAGTTGTAAATAAACGTGAGTTCGACGGAGCTAAAACAGGTCAGGAGGTAGTGCAGGCAAGTCTTTAGGGTAAATATCAATAGAAGGTTTGTTGAGTAAGTAGGTATAAGCAACCAAGTCAGCTACCAAGTTATAGCAAAGTGCTGAGTAGAAACTCAGTATTATCAAAGGTTTCAGCAACCAACATAGTCCTAACCTATGCTTCGACTGCCATAGCTAAAAAGTTTAATGGGCTACGGGCACCACCAAATCTACGATTTGGTGGTGGTGCAAAAACGCCGATTATTCATCCGCCAGTCATACAGAATACCCAACTGAATTCTGACGACTGACGCCTTTATCTGGAAATTTTTTGAATAATTAACTCTTATAAGCAAAAAGCAGTTTTTTAACCTTTTCATAACTTAGAATTAACCAAAATTTATCCTGTATCAGCTCTAGAATTTTTGAAGTAAACATTGTACAAAAAAGCTAGGACGTACAGGATGTAAATTACATGAGTCGAAAAGCCAGTAAAGTGTTTATACAGTCTGGGGTAATTCCTTACAGAGTGAACAATGGTAAAGTTGAAATCTTGCTAATTACAACCCGTGACTTTCAACATTGGGTGATTCCGAAAGGAGATATTCCTAATGGCATGAGTCCGCCTGATTCAGCAGCCAAAGAGGCGTGGGAAGAAGCAGGGATAATTGGGCAAGTAGATGCAAATGAACTGGGAACTTACAAGTACCGCAAACAAGGCAAAATTTACTGCGTCAAGATGTATTTACTATCAGTCGATATGCTGAGTGAAGATTATCCAGAAGCAAGTAAAAGAAAACGGCAGTGGGTAGAAGTGAATAAAGCTATCAGGTGGGTTAAGTTTAATTCACTCAAACGAATCCTTAAAGGTTTTTTCCAGGTCAAATCTCAATTTTGTGCATTACGATATTAAGTATTTGCCACAAAAAATAAAACTATATGATACAATATAAAATTAATTAAAGGTTTGTAGTCAACGGCTCCAAACCTTTGTTTATTCACACCTTCTTACTTAAATCCATAGTAAAGCTACCCAAGTTTTTATACCGACAATTCCATCAGCCTGCAATTTCTTAGATGTTTGGAAACTAACAATTGCATTCTTAACTGACTCAGAAAAACGCCCATCAATGGCATCAGTATATAATCCAATATCTTTTAATTGCTGTTGTAATTGTTTTACTCTCAGCCCAGAATCTCCTAACTGCAATCCATTAAATCTATTCAAATCGGCTCGACCACTAACACCAGTTACACCAGATATATCACCTTCATATTGATGGATTAAGTATTGTCCCTGCCAAGCATTAGGAATAGTTGGGTTCTTGGTTCCGTAGTGGGCAATCCATAACGGATAATTAGCAAAATCAGATGGATTACCAAGTTCTGTCCAGAAACTGGGGAAGGTATAAATAATTGGTTTAATTGGTTTTTTTGTTTGTTGTAAAAGGGCTTTTTCTACTTCTGCCAACCACTGTTTGGCTGCATTAATTACAGCTTGGCTATTTACTTTGTCAGTTACCTCTACATCTATGACTGGTGGTAAATCTCCCGGTTCTAATTTGCCCAGCGTTTTTAAGAATTCCTTCGCTTGCTGAACCGGGTCAGATGTATGAGGGTGAAAAAAATGATAAGCACCCCGAATAAGACCAACTGCTTTCATGGTTTGCCAGTGATGAGCAAAAGCAGAATCTTTGATGCTAACTCCTTCTGTGGCTTTGACAAACGCAAAAGTTTTACCAGAGTTTTTTACTGCCGTCCAATCTACTCTGCCATCTTGATCGGCAACATCAATTCCTTCCATAAAATTTTTAACCTTTTTGATTAGTACAATGCTGAACTTATCAGAGGCTTTGATTAAATTTATGCTTTTTTTGGGTCTTTGAGTAAATTACAGAAATTTACTAGGGTTGAGTGTTAACGGCTCGTACTGGAGTCACTCTAACTTTGCCTGTACAAGGCTTGATTTGTTCTGTAAGGGTAAAGTGATCGTAAGCATTAGGAGGCGTGATTTCGATTTTACTAGACATTGGGCAGTTTTGCTCTGGGGAACTAATGTGGTTGTATGCTATCTGAAATGAGGCTTGTTTCCCAGGAGCTAGAGTTACTTGTTGTCGAGGTTGCTTACTCGAAAAGTAAGTGTCCTGGGAGCGAATAACTTTAATTCCTTGTAAAGGTTGATTTTTTGCATCCAGTAGTCCCAATCCTGGATAACCATAGAGGTTGCAAGGGGATGAGCCGTTATTGGTGAAGGCGTAGGTAAGTGCAACATTCCCAACACCAGCATCTTCAGAGACTCGGCGCACTGACAATTGACTAGTTTCACAGCGCGTCGGATTTGTGGCAATAGTGGCTTCAGGGGTGGAATGCTCTATAGGTTTTGCAGTCGGTGTGGGTGTTGAGGTTAACACAGCTTCTTTCGTCGGCTGTTCAGTGATTGTTGGTAAGGCTTGTGTCTGTTTGGTAACAGAGGAAGAACCGACACAGCCAGTTGTCACCGCAGTCAGGAGCAATAACAGACTGCTTTCCATAAATAGAATTCGCATATCTCTTTTTTGTAGTGAACTACTTACACTGATGCTTCACATACAGTATAAGTTTCCAATTTCACAAGGGTTATGCATGTCTGCTCCGATGACTTGTTCTGCTGCGTCATTACATAACAAATTCAACAGCTTATATCAAGTTCGGGTGATTACTTATTAAACCCCAACAACCCCACCCCTTAATCCCCTCCCCGCAGGCGGGGACTTTCAAGGGTAGGTGTTTAAAAATTAGGCACTAGAGAGGGTGATTTGGGAAACA
>NZ_JAVRBM010000158.1:0-7025 GCF_034531255.1 Nostoc sp. ChiQUE01b
GAAACGACATTAGAGCCGCCGATTGTTAGAGAAAATACCGCGAATCCAATTTCTTCTCCCAGCAAGGATTTGTCGCTAGGGGAAACGCCATCAGAACCTACTGCGGCTGTAGTTCCCCCACCAAAAGACAATGCTACCGAGCCAATTTCTGTCCTCAATCAGGAATCGTCAGAAAACGAAACGAAATCAGAGCCTACGACTGCATCTTTGCTACAGCCGAGAATAATCCGACCTTCTCTAAAGATTCCTAATGAACCAATTTCTGTCCGCCGTAAGAACGTATCGCAAAGCAAAGCTGAATCCTCATCGACCACTGCGCTAGAACCGCAGGCAAAAGCAAAACCTCCACAATCGCGATCGCCTAATTCCTCTGGCTTATCGACACTCCAAATCGGTTTCTTTTTGATCGTATTATCGGTAGTGATATCCTCACTTTATAACGTCGCCATCAAGGTGATTTTCCACGAAGGTTCCCAGATTTTTGGAGTATTAGAGGTAGAGCAGTTGCTACCGCCGACTTTGGGCAATACTCTGTTAATTTTGACGCTACGATTTATGGTAGTAGTACCACTGATGGTACTTTTGTCTCCGATATTGCATCCAAGACTGTGGCAAGACTTGGAAAACTTGTCTGCTTCAGTCCGAGGAAATGCCACACCTGCCAATGCAGCTACCAAACAGATTTTGGTGTTGTCAATTGTGAGTGGATGCTTTTTGTTTTTATCTCAGGTACTAATCTACATTGCGATCGCTCAAGTCACAACTGGAATGGCGATCGCACTGTTCTTTATCTATCCAATGGTCAGCGGTCTATTTTCGTGGTTTCTGTTTCGCGATCGCCCCACTCTATTCCGTATCGCGGCGATCGCTGCGATTTGCTGCGGTGAATTGTTGGTTTTAGCGGGTTCTCCCAACATCGGTATCGGTAATACTTCAATGGGAAGCAGCACCGCCATTCTTTCGGGTGTGGCTTTTGCTGCCTACATAATTCTGACGCGAGTCTGTGCTAGCAAACTGCATCCCGTGACTTTTACTTTAATTAACTTCACTACCATGTTGTTGTTGAGCTTTATCTGTTTGATGTTACCTTTGCCAAGCAGTTGGAACTTGGTAGTAGTTGACCCCTCTAAAATGCTGGAATTGGTTTTAAGCGCGTTTATTTTGGGTGTGCTGACTCTTGCTGGCTATTTGCTCAATAATGTTGGTATTAGTAAACTAGGGGCCTCGCGATCGGCGCTCATTGGTGGTAGCATCCCAGTTTTAACCGTGATTTTCGCTGGGTTAATCATTCAAGAAAATTTGGATATTGTACAAATTCTGGGAGTGTTATTTGTAACCTTTGGCGCGGCTGCTTTCAGCTTTGAAACAATGCGAAATCAGGTTAAACCTTCTAATCCCACGAATTAAATGGCGAGTTCAATCAGCTTAAGGGTGATGGGAGCTACTTTACCTTCCATCACTCTCAGCATCAATCTTGACGCTAATACGCCCACTCGTAACTTCTCTAAATCATCTGTGACAAACAAGATCCCCGACTTCTTTGAGAAGTCGGGGATTTAAGTTTTTACGAATGATTTCAGAATGCTGTATAGGTGCAGATAATACTTAATAGATCACGCCGTGTGCAACTTAATTTTATTAAACCTTGATTCCATTGTGGGGTAGGCATCTTGCCTGCCCAGAAAGGACGGGCAAGATGTCCATCCCACACAGAATTAAAAAAAAGTCGCACATCGCGTTAGATCGGCAAGCAGTATTCAGATAAATCGACTCGTAATATATTTTTAGGGATTTAGCCTGATAAGGTAGGGAAAACACGTATATGTAAGCAATATGAGTAGTACTGACTCCAGCAATTGAGCACGAGTACTTGCTCAGAGAGAAGATTCACAAGGAGTTAAAACCATTGCAGCACATTTTGGAACTAACACATGAAGAAGTCGCAGAAATGTTTGGAGTACCCCGCTTTTTTGAGACAAGCGCATCTAAATTAATTACTTTTGATCGCAACCAATGTTAAGAACCAACGACAAAATCAGCATTTCTCGTTAGGTTTGGTAGTTTCCAAGACTCAAAGCGATGTCTACGACAGACTGCACCTACGCGAAATCTATATCAATAAGCAGTTCTTAATGCGACTAATTTGGAATTTATTGAGAATATAATCTCTTTGTTGATATTAAGCAGCCGGACTGCCCGTTTTTTCTGTGTGGGAAGCTAAATAAGTGGGCAAGAATAAACTAACTTATGTTAAGCAATGTAAATTTATTAAATTGCCTTGTAGTGAGGGCTAAAGCCCTTATGCTTCGGTTTTTTTTGTCGCTTATGGAAAAGACCCCAGACGGCGCTAAGTCACTAGAAATCTTTAATTATTCACACCCACTTACTAATTGTGCTTCGTAAGATGGTATCTTTATTTCTGTCGTTTTATACCAGTCAACTTAATCTGCGTAGGCGTAGCCCACCGTAGGTATCGCCCAGACACCCAGAAAAAGAAGCTGATATCGTAGCTTGTTGCGGATTATCATCCTTTTATAGCAACAAAGCATCTACGTAATTTAAGTCTCTCAAATATATAAAATAGCGAGGTAAAAACATACTTAAAAGTAGCCAATAAATTAGTTAAATCATGAAAATTTAAAATTCTCTCATGAAATCAATATAAATTTATTGCAAAAAAATCTCTAAATAATCATCGGATGGAACCTAAGATGTTTTATTACATGTATGGCTATTAACTAATCTTTCGGTTATTAGCAGGAGCGGCAAAGCCTTATAGATACGCGATTTAGTTGGAAGTAATCGCGGCTTTTTGTGTCCGAACATCAATATAAAATCATAAATAAAACTTGGATTTAGGAATAAATATAAAAATATCATCAAACCTTGATATAAGCAGAATATAAAATATTTAAATAGTCATCATTTATCAACTTTAAAATGCATGATTTCATTTCAAAAGTAAAAAAGAGTGATATGATAATGAACAATATTTGAAAAACAACAGGTATTTTGAAATTGGAATTATTTGCTCTACTTGATGTCTACTATCTTTCCTCAAACCAACGGCTGATACTGCCGAGACATCATTGGAGGTTGTGAACGGAATTGATATCACAACGAGCTGTATAGCTCAACCTCTAAATGTGACTACACCTGGTAAGCGATTTGTTTTGAGATTATTCCCAATTATTTCTAGTCACTTCTGTGCTACAAATAATTCGCCAAAGCTGAAAAAAAGCATCTTTTTCTAGTGACAGATATCCCAGATTAACCGCGCAAACTAGTTTTTACTCTGAGTCGGCATGGTGCCATGATTAGGTGTAAGCAGCTTGACGTTGTTGCTCTTGAAAGATGAAAAAAACCAGAAAACTGAAAGGCTTTGTAGATTAATTGCAGCATAGTTGACTGTTGGGACATAAACTACCGTTAAGCTGGATTTGGTGGTGTCTCTAATTTTCCGGTTAGATGCTTCAGACAGTTATAGTCACAACTACCAACTCTGCTTTTGTACCAGGAAATATGCGAAAACTGTAGTTTCTGCTACCACCGATATCATCGTTATCGCATACTAATATAGTTTGAAGTAAAGACAGCCTTCAGCCCGGTGTATACTACCTATTTTCACTCGATTAAAAATTGTGTAAACGTGCTATTCAATTGTCTGTAATATGAGTAACGACATAGATCTGATCAAACGTCTTGACCCCAGTGCGATGGATCAGATCATGCTTTATCTGGCTTTTAGTGCCATGCGGACGAGTGGGCACAGGCATGGGGCATTTTTAGACGCAGCCGCAACAGCAGCCAAGTGTGCAATTTACATGACCTATCTAGAGCAGGGACAAAACCTGCGAATGACAGGGCATTTGCATCACTTGGAGCCGAAACGAGTAAAAATTATTGTAGAAGAAGTCAGGCAGGCACTAACAGAAGGCAAACTGTTAAAAATGCTGGGTTCTCAAGAACCTCGCTATTTAATTCAATTGCCTTATGTCTGGCTAGAAAAATATCCTTGGCAACCGGGGCGATCGCGCGTTCCTGGCACCAGTCTGACAAGTGAAGAAAAAAGACAAATTGAGCAGAAACTGCCCAGTAATTTACCTGATGCTCAGTTAGTTAGCTCCTTTGAGTTTCTGGATTTAATCGAGTTTTTACACAAGCGATCGCAAGAAGACTTACCACCCGAACACCAAATGCCTTTGAGTGAAGCTTTGGGTGAGCATATCAAGCGCCGTCTGCTTTACTCAGGAACGGTAACGCGAATTGATTCTCCTTGGGGAATGCCCTTCTACGTACTTACCCGTCCTTTTTATGCTCCAGCAGACGATCAAGAACGTACCTACATCATGGTGGAAGATACCGCTCGGTATTTCCGCATGATGAAAAATTGGGCAGAACGGCGACGCAACGCCATGCGCTTGCTGGAAGAACTTGATATTCTTCCAGAAAAAATGGAGCAGGCTATGGAAGAATTGGATGAAGTTATCCGTGCCTGGGCAGACAAATATCATCAAGACGGCGGTATTGCAGTTGTTTTACAGACGGCTTTTGGTGAAAAAGAAGATTAGTACAACTAACTGTGCAACCTGTGCAAAATTCTAAATTCCCAAAGCTGAAAAACTGACGTGAGTTCAACTAACCTCTCTCCAACTCCTTTTTGCGTTGGAGAGGAGCTATGATAATGTTTTTCATTTATTTGAATGCTTACCTAGTCAACGGAAACTTTGGCAACAGTGCTAGCTATCGGAACGCCCACAAGTAGCAGAAGTGGTACTGAAGTTTGTCTGAGCTAATAGAGCGTTTGATGGAAGTTGCATTAGTGTACAATCCGTCTGAAGTTCGCGTGATATCTTTGTAGTCTGCTTGTACCGACTTAGAATTAGTGTGACAACAGCAAGCGATCGCTTTATCTACGATCAAACTATAGGTAATCTTTTCTTTAACAAGTACACGGGTAGGGGCACAGCCATGTTCCCTACGATTATCTGTACCTCACCTTGGGATAGCCTCTCGTAGAGAAGTTGCAATCTGCTGTATAAGGTTGGGTTTTGCTGTTGCTCAACCCAACCTACAAATTAAAATCAGATGATTTATTTTTTGGTAGTCCCTGAATCAGGTTGGCAAATAGCCACTCTATATTCAACCTGTATTTTCAATCAATTACACAAAGCGCTGTAATCTAATTAGTGCCCGGTTGGGTTGGAATAACTGGTTGAGTTGGAATAACTGGTTGAGTTGGAATAACTGGTTGAGTTGGAATAACTGGTTGAGTTGGAACAAGTGGTTGGGTTGGAAATGGGGTAGTCTCTAAACTTGGACTTGAACCCTCAGGAATTATCGTTGGCGGTGTAGACGAAGATGAAGCACCGATAACACTATCATCAGCACTGATACAAGTATCTAGCGCTTGAGTAGCCGGAAAGTCGATTTGGCTACGCAAGCCAACCACACACTGGCCAAAGCGCACGGGTAACAAACTGCGTCCACAATAATCTAAAACTGTCAGATTAGCTTCTTCCTTAGTACTTAAGCTGACGCCAACTACACAGGTTGCTAACTCTTCAGGACGTCGGGCCTTCCCACAAGAAGAAAGCGCATCCATTGCAGCAATTTGGGTTTTCTTATCAATTTTCACCACGCAAGCAGCCAAATCTTTTGGACGCAGTGCTGCTGCACAACCTTCTGATGCCGCTTCTGCCTTTACACCCACACTCAAGAGGCGACCCGCACAGACACTATAATCATTGCTGTAGGAGGCAGCAACAGCCACATTAGGCAAGATTGTTAAACATCCAGCTATAGCCAAAACTGGTAATGTAAAAATCCTGGAGGTGGAACTGCCTTGTTTGTTCTTACCTTTGCTAACCACTTTTTTGCTCATTGACATTGCCATTCTCCAAACACCCAAAGTTATGCTAACTCAAATATCTTAAAAATCCTCTGTAATCCAAGAATTTCGGCGGTAGTAAAGTATAGATATAATTAATTATGATGTCGTAAATTGTGTTAATATAGCTGTTTGAAAGATAAGTAGGCAACGTAAAAAGTATTTCAAAGTAAGAATACTGCGTAAACCAATCTGATGATTGAGTAGCTTACGAAACTAAATAAACACAAAAAACTTATTGGCAGTAGTACGGCGGAGCACGTCGGAATTCAAGCTTGGAAGCTAGTGTGTCGGCTCAACCGACTTAAAGCAACTGGCGTAAATGAGATGCCTCTACATTGGTAGGATACGTCATACCAAGGCAAGCACCTTCAAAAAACCAAGAATCCGCTGATTTATCATCAGGGGAATGTCAAAATGGAATGTTTGGGTAAAGTTTAAACAGGATTAGATTAAGGAAACTCATGTCCCGATATAGAGGGCCCCGCCTCAGAATTGTCCGCCGCTTGGGCGACTTACCAGGATTAACTCGTAAAAGTGCCAGACACGCTTACCCACCTGGGCAGCATGGTCAAAATCGCAAGAAGCGCTCTGAATATGCTATCCGTCTAGAGGAAAAGCAAAAGCTCCGCTTCAACTACGGTTTGACTGAAAAGCAATTGCTGCGTTATGTGCGGAAAGCCAGACGTGTTACTGGTTCTACTGGACAAGTGCTGCTGCAATTGCTAGAGATGCGCTTGGATAATACCGTTTTCCGCTTGGGTATAGCCCCGACTATCCCCGCAGCTCGTCAACTGGTAAATCACGGTCACGTAACTGTTAACGGTCGTGTGGTGAATATTGCCAGCTACCAATGCCGTCCTGGTGAAGTAATTGCGGTCAGAGATCGGGCACAATCCCGGAAGTTGGTGGAAGCTAACTTGCAATACCCCGGTTTGGCCAACCTCCCCAGCCATTTAGAGTTTGACAAAAATAAGTTGGTTGGTAAAGTCAACAGCGTTATTGAGCGCGAATGGGTGGCATTACAAATTAATGAACTACTTGTGGTGGAATACTACTCACGACAAGCTTAAAGAGTTAGGAGTTATGAGTTAGGAGTTATGAGTTAGGAGTTATGAGTTAGGAGTTATGAGTT
>NZ_JAVRBM010000159.1:0-6558 GCF_034531255.1 Nostoc sp. ChiQUE01b
GAACGTTGAGCCTTTGAACTCGGAAGTTGCACCTTTTTGCTTGAACGTTGAGCCTCTGAACTCGGAAGTTGCAGCTTTTTGCTTGAACGTTGAGCCTCTGAACTCGGAACTTCGACTAAAAACTATTGTTAGCCAACAGATTTTACTTTGACATGGGGAAAAATTGTATAACATGGCAAACACAACATTAACTAACATCGCTGCTGAATTGACAGAGGTAGCTGCTAGGCTACGCGATCGCACTGTGAAAGTGAAAAGCGGTTCTCTGGGAGTCGGTTCTGGTGTAATTTGGCAATCTGACGGACTCATTATCACTAATGCCCATGTCGCAACCAGCAACCGCGCGACTGTAGAATTGGCGGACGGCAGGGTATTTGATGCGGTGCGTACTCAATTCGATCCACAGCAGGATTTAGCCGCCCTGAAAATTGTCGCCACTGATTTAACTGCTGTAACCATTGGCAATTCTGAGGCGTTACGAGTGGGTGAATTAGTTTTAGCGGTGGGTAATCCCTTTGCTGACAGTGGCGCTGTCACAACTGGAATTATTTATGCAAATAATCCACGAGCAGTTATGGCTGATTTGCAGCTGTATCCTGGAAACTCTGGGGGGCCACTTGCCGATTGTCTCGGTCGAGTCGTAGGAATTAATACGATGATTGTTAATGGTTTGGCTGTGGCAGTTCCCAGCAACACCGTTGAGCGTTTTTTACAGGGAAATAGTCGTCGGCAACTGGGAGTTACACTGCAACCTGTGCTTTTAGGTAGGCGTAGCTTGGGTTTATTAGTGCTGTCAATTTTACCTGGCAGTGCAGCGGAAACTGCTGGTGTGCAAATCGGCGATGTTTTAATTGGAGTTTCAGGGCGATTATTCACTAGCATGAATGACTTAAGTCAATATCTTCATGAAAGTAAAAAATCTGTGCCGCTACAACTCCTACGCGGTAGACAGCAATTTGTGATTTATGTTGCCGTGCAGTCTGATAAAACTGCTGTGGAGGCGACATGATCCGAGTGATGGTAGTTGCCACTTCCCCTGTGGTGCGAGCAGGGTTATCAACTGTGGTAACTACCAATCCTCGGTTGACGGTTGTGGGGAGTGCATCCGATTTGGATGTATTGGCGAGTGAAGTTGGGCAATTACAACCAGATGTGGTGCTGGTAGATTTGAGCGGTAATTTTCAACAAGCGGTGTGGGAAAAATTGCTGATGATTCAAGAACAGCAATATCCGTTAGGAATGATCGTCATTGTTGAAGAACTCGACAGCATCGACTTAGAGACGGCGTTACGTTCTGGTATCCGGGGAATATTGCCCAGTACTAGCACAGAGTCAGAAATTGTCGCGGCTGTGGAGGCGATCGCTTTTGGTTTACTGGTGCTGCACCCGGATGCTGTAGAATTACTGTCTATCCGCGAAAAAATTGTCACAAATCCTGTACAAACCTTGACACCACGGGAGATAGAGGTTTTAGGAATGCTGGGGTCAGGGTTGGGAAATAAAGCGATCGCTAAACGTTTATATATTTCTGAGCATACCGTCAAATTTCATCTTTCATCCATTTTTCAAAAGCTCAGTGTCTCTAGCCGCACCGAGGCTGTTGCTGTGGGTGTGCGACTGGGTTTGATTATGCTTTGAGCGAATGATGACATACAGCCTCCAATCAGGTCATGGTGTATGTATCACATTTGAGCGGTCGCTTGTATGAACATTTTAATGCTATCTTCCACCTTTCCCTACCCACCAACGCGTGGAGGAACCCAAGTTAGAACATTTAATTTACTCAAGTACTTGAGTCAACGTCATACTGTCACCCTGGCGACTCAACGCGAGGGTGATGTTACAGACGCAGAAGTAGCAGGATTAAGCGATTGTGTAGATCATCTAGCTATTTTTGAACGTCCGCCAGATTCTCGAACCACCGGAATATTGCAGAAAATACAGCGATTTGGGAGATTTTTGCAGCAGGGTACACCGCCAAGTGTACTTAACCGCTACTCAGTTGAGATGCAAACATGGGTTAATAACTGGGTGGAAGCGGGAAAATGTGATGTAATTACTTGCGAACATAGCGTCAATGAAATTTATGTGCAGCCACATTTTCCCAAACAGCTAAAAACCATAGTTAATGTTCATAGTTCTGTTTATGCTACCTGTCGGAACCAACTAGCAACAGGCATTTCCGAAAATTCACTCCGAGACAAAATTAATCTCCCACTTTTGCGTCGTTATGAGCAAAACTACTGCGCTAAATTTTCGGCAATTGTTGCGACAACAGAAGAAGATAAAATTCAACTACAAGAATTCAACCCCAATAGTGAAATTACAGTTATTCCCAATGGCGTAGATTTAGTTTCTTTCCCTAACCGTACCATCGATCCAGGAGGACATCGCCTAATTTTTATTGGTGCAATGGATAATTTAGCAAATATTGATGCTGTCTGCTTTTTCAGCAATGAAGTTTTGCCAGAAATCCAAAAATTCTATCCCGCTACAACTTTCGATATTGTCGGTTCTCATCCAGTGGCAGAAGTTTTAGCACTTGATAAAAAACCAGGAATTAATGTGCTGGGGCGTGTACCTTCGATGGCAGAATATTTACATCAAGCCACCATCTGCGTTGTACCGATGCGGACTGGGTTTGGTATTAAAAATAAAACTTTAGAAGCAATGGCAGCTGGTATACCTGTAGTAGCCAGTGATCGCGGCTTAGAAGGATTAGCTGTAGATGTTGCTAATCGTCCATTACGGGCATTACGAGCCAATAAACCAGCAGAGTACGTCATCGCTATTAGTCAACTATTCGATCGTCCACATCTGCGTTCAGAATTGTCTCACAACGGCAGACAACTGGTAGAAACAGAATTCACTTGGGATATTGCTGGTAAAAGCTATGAACAAGTTTGTCTTGGGAGAGAGTAATACTAATTGGCAAGCGATCGCTCGTGCTATCTTAGAGCATCAATGGCTCCTCTTTTTTGCTGGCGATCGCACCAGTAATACCATTTTACTTTGAGGTTAATACAAATAGGCAGCAGGGGAGCAGGGGGAAAGAGTTAGAGACAAATCATTTGTATCAAGTATTTCGGGAAATGGTATAATATATTCCACATTTTTATAAGATTTGTCAAAAATGCAGCAGTTGGAAAGTAATACCAATTTGAAAAAAGAATGCGACAAATAGACTATTTGTAGAGACGCGATTCATCGCGTCTTTACTATACCAACAATCGAACCAAACTCAAACAATTAATCACTAGTTAATACCGAAGCCAGAAGATCAGGACGAGACAGATGTGGGCAATGTCCACAAGGTAGTTCAATGGCATCCACTCCTAAACGCTTGCGTGCAGCGTAGCGCGACCATGTAGGAGATATTATTCGGTCATTGGTACAAACAATATATTTACGTTCAACATTTGGCAAAGCTTTTAGAGGATTCCTTTCAAAAATATATGCCATAGATTGTTGCGAACGACTTTTTGAGATTGCCCACTGTGCTACATCCGGTTGACAATCATGAAAGAAAAACTCCCTTAATACTGCTTCGTCGGAATAATCTTTCCCTACGGAAGCTGGTTCATACATATCAGGCTCATCGTAGAACTGTTCGAGTTTACTTGGGTTTTTTGGCTGGTAATTGAATGATTTGAGCGTATCAGAATCAAGACGATGAGCAAATTGGTCGAGTGTACTAACTCCAGGATATGGAAGTAGCGCAGCCACAAACACTAGTTGACGCACTTTTACCGCTTCTGCAACTAGGGGAATTATCGTACCAGCCATTGAGTGACCGACTAGCACAATATCATCATCAGTTTTTGGCAACGCTTGAATTACTACATCCGCCAATTGGGACAAAGTAGTAGATGCATTTTCAATTGGCAAATCCATTGCTACAGTTTTGTGTCCCTGTGCTTCTATGTAAGGAATTAGCAAATCCCAACACCAGATGGCTTGGAAGGCACCGTGAACTAGACAATATAGACTCATATCAATTGAATAGTGGTAATGGTGGACGAGTTTTTTAACTTCTCTTATTTTTTAGCAAATTTTAAACTTTGACCAGGTAAGTTACATCAGTACCTGCTATATATTCAAACACCAGTTAAAATAGGCTGAAAAGGTTGCAATAAAATACCTAAAATTTTATCAACTTCTTTAATATAGTACTCAGTCGAATCTATATAAACAGTTGTCTCTTCTAAAAATAAGAACTTCCAATTAGTTCCACTAGTAACCGAGCCGTAAATTCGCCCAACCTCATTACCTTGATTTTGATTGAAAAGTTGCGCTGCAATCATTGCTGCTACACATTGACCAAGACCACCGATAATATCTTCTTTTTTCGCTTCAAAAATAAACATTATCGGAGCAGAAATAAATAATTGTTCCTGGGAATTGCTGATGATGTAATCGCAAAAACCTTGTAAGCCTAAAGTTGCGTCAACATTAAATTCATTTCCAGAGAACAGCGAGATTTGATTATTTAATAATCGTCTGACCTGTGCAAGAATTGGTGCAATTAAAAACTCTGACCTGGCTTTTTCGGTTGAAATTGCAGTTGCTAAAGGAATGTAATCTATTAAAATCGTTCTGAGAGTTTCTGATGGTGTAACAGGTTTTGTATCAACAAATAAATTCCGAGTTTCATCGAGGGTTAAGTTAAAATCCTTTTTCACCTTAGCGAGACTAAAATCGCTGTATGCCATCCTTTTGCCTTGTAATTATTTATTTCGTCTATTCTGTTTAGATACAACTTAATCTTAGCCCTATTAAATGGGAGCGATCGCACCTACAAAGCCAGGGCAAATGGAATTCGCAGCTACATAGGCAAAGTCCACGGAAGCGGACTAAGAAAAAACTGAAGGTTTGAAACCCACGGAGGTGGTTTTTGTTTGTGTAGACGAGGTTTATAATCGCCCTTTTGAGTACTTATGCAAAAATATTTATGTCATTACGTTCGCAATGACAAATATGTATCACTGATTGCGTAGCTTTTCAAGTTCTGCATCTGTAAACGGATTCTTCCCTGCGCGTAAATCTTTTACCCAGCGCTGCCGTTGTGCTTTACTATCTTTATCTTCAGTCTGGGCGATGTATGCTTCAAAGTCTGAAATCGCCCCTTGGATGTTTCCAGTCAGCGCCCTAGCCAAACCACGACTATCACGAACGTTGCCATCTTTAGGTGCAAGTGCAACGGCTTGTTCACAAGCTGGTAACACATCAGCAGCTTGTTTTTGTAAACTACCGTATCGGCAAAGTGAGTTCCAAGAATCAGCAGTAATTTCAACTTTTGGATCAAAGTTGAGGGCTGCGGTATAAGCTGCTAGTGCTTCCTTAAACTTTTTCTCTTGTAAGCGGCTGTTCCCTTCATCAACTGAGCGTTCAGCCTTGCCTTGATTGACAAACTCTTTTGCTCTCACCTGGAAATCAAACTTTAATTTCTTATCCCACTGCTGTGCTTTGCCAAACTTTTCCACAGCGCCATTAATATCATCATTTCGCGCTAGCTTCTCACCTTGGATAACTAATGCTGTCGCCCCCTGCGCCAAGCGAGATGGAGTTTGGCACGATTGCAACTCTTCTAACACTTCTGGATGGCTAATGAAGTAATTATTTAGTAAGTTGCAACCACTGTGTAATAAATCATTGAAATCTAAGTCCCATAAAATTACCGTCTTGTCAACACTGCCAGAAGCCAGTGTCTTGCCATCGGGGCTGAAGACTACGCCCCAGACTGTACCGCTATGCCCAGTCAGGGTTTTGATGGCTTTGCCCGTGCTGACATCCCAGAGTTTGATCGTGTTGTCATCACTGCCAGAAGCCAGTGTCTTGCCATCGGGGCTGAAGACTACGCTATAGACTGTACCGCTATGCCCAGTCAGGGTTTTGATGGCTTTACCTGTGCTGACATCCCAGAGTTTGATCGTGTTGTCATCACTGCCAGAAGCCAGTGTCTTGCCATCGGGGCTGAAGACGACGCTATTGACCCTACTGCTATGCCCAGTCAGGGTTTTGATGGCTTTGCCTGTGTTGACATCCCAGAGTTTGATCGTGTTGTCATAACTGCCAGAAGCCAGTGTCTTGCCATCGGGGCTGAAGACTACGCTATTGACCCTACTGCTATGCCCAGTCAGGGTTTTGATGGCTTTGCCTGTGCTGACATCCCAGAGTTTGATCGTGTTGTCATAACTGCCAGAAGCCAGTGTCTTGCCATCGGGGCTGAAGACGACGCTACTGACCCAACTGCTATGCCCAGTCAGGGTTTTGATGGCTTTGCCTGTGCTGACATCCCAGAGTTTGATCGTCTTGTCACCACTGCCAGAAGCCAGTGTCTTGCCATCGGGGCTGAAGACTACGCTAATGACCCTACTGCTATGCCCAGTCAGAGTTTTCATCGCTTTGCCTGTGCTGACATCCCAGAGTTTGATTGTGTTGTCAGCACTGCCAGAAGCCAGTGTCTTGCCATCGGGGCTGAAGACGACGCTATTGACCCTACTGCTATGCCCAGTCAGGGTTTTGATGGCTTTACCTGTGCTGACATCCCAGAGTTTG